>NZ_MJGQ01000001.1:0-23327 GCF_001865095.1 Curtobacterium sp. MCBA15_013
CGGTGCCAGCTGGCACCGCGCCTCCAGTCCGTCGTGGGCGGCGTCAGCCCTGTGCTGGCGTCAGCGACCCGCGTTCAGCAGCTCGTCCTCGATCTGAGCGTCCGTCTTCGGCTTCGCGTCCTTGCGGCGCTGGCGCTCGAGGGCGCGCTCGCGCTCCTCGGGGTCGTCCTGGTTCAGGTTCCGGAACTCCTGCACCATCAGGTAGGCGAGGAACCCGAACCCGCCGACCGCGAACATGAACCACTGGATGAAGTAGCTGAGGTGCAGCCCCGTGTCGGCCGTCGGGCGCTCCCAGCCGAGCGGGCGAGCCTCGGTCGGGGCGGGGGACTCGGACGCGAGCTGCCCGTACGCCCCGGTGTAGATGGGCGTGTCGACCTTCTTGCCGACGTCGGACAGCGTCACGGACTGCACCTGGTCGGTGTGGGCCGGGTCGGTGCGGCCGGGGATGCGCGGTTCGCTCGGCTGCAGGCGGACGATCGCCGTCACCTCGCCGGACGGGGGAGCGGGCACGTGGTCGGGGGCGTCCTGTGCGTTGCCGGTGGGGACCCAGCCGCGGTCGACGACGAACGCACGACCGTCGTCCGTGACGAGCGGCGTGAGGACCTCGAAGCCGGGCTGGCCGTTGTGCACGCGGTTCCGGACGAGCAGCTGGTCGTCGGTGTCGTAGCGGCCGGTGACGCTCACGCGGAGCCAGGTCTTGCCGTCGTTCCAGCTCGACGCCGTCGGGAGCGCCTCGTCCAGGGGGACCGGGGTGTGCTCGTAGTTCTGCGCGACCTGCTCGTTCTGGCGGACGGCCTCGTTCCGGCGGTCCCACTGCCACATGCCGAACAGCGCGCACACGATCGCGAACGCCACCGCGATGGCGAAGTAGCCGAGCCACCGCCGACTGCGGACGAAGCGCCAGCCGACGAAGGGCTCGTCCGGATCACGCGCGGCGGTCCGGGTGGTGCCGTCGGCAGCGGAGGCGGCTGCGGCGCGCTCGAGCTTCTGCGCGTGCCGTCGGCCGTACCGGGAGCTCGGGTCGAACTGCTGGCTCACCGACGGTCACCGGCTGCGCGTGCACCGACGTCGTTCTTCGGGGCGTCGGCCGGGTCGCGTTCGTCGTCGAGGCGGTCCACGTCCTCGTGCATGCCCGTGACACGGACGGGGAACGACCGGGACCGGAGGTAGTCGGCGAGGAAGTCACGGTGCTCGTCGCACGCGGCCCAGATCTTCACCCGGTCGGTCGCGTGGATCCGCGGGTTGCGCCAGTTGACGCGCCACGAGGCGGTCGACACGCAGCCGGCACGCGAGCACACGGGGGTCGAGCCGGGTTCGGTGAAGAGGTCGAACGTGGCCCCCATCAGCGACGTCCCCAGACACGCGAGCGGTCACCGTTGCGCTGCCACTCGGCCTGCGCGTCCTGCGCCTGCTCGCGCAGCCGGTCCTGCTCGGCGCGGTACGCCTCGGCCCGGGCGTCCTCCTGCTGTTCGCGGAGTCGCGGGTCCACGGCGTCGTAGAGCTGGATCGCACCGGCAGGCGTCACGATGTCGCTCTCGGCACGGCTGCCCGCGTTGGCGATGATGACGGCGACCCACGGGATCACGCCGGCGAGGACGATCGGGATGACGGCGATCCACGTGTGCCAGATCGACCACACGACGACCGCACCGATGAAGAACACGACGCGGAGGGCCATCTGCCAGACGTACCGGGACAGGCGGTGCGCACGATCCTGCTCCGGAGAGTCCGGGAGGGTGGTGATGCTGTGCGTCGTCTTCATCCGATGTTCTTTCCTCTGCCCGAGGGAAAGCCTAACTCCGCGCGGGCCCGGATGGTTCCGCCGCGCGCGGACACGGTGCGCGTATCGGCTCCGGTACGCTCTTCCGGGCGTGTCCGACCCGGTCCGGGTCCGGCGCGCCGTGCAACCCACCCCGAACGGAGCGACCATGAGCACCCCCCGTACCGTCCTCGTCACCGGCGGCAACCGCGGCATCGGCCACGCCCTCGCGGAGCGCTTCGTCGCCGCCGGCCACCGCGTCGCGGTCACGTCCCGCAGCGGCCAGGGCGGCCCCGAGGGCGCGCTCACGGTGCAGGCCGACATCACCGACACGGCCTCGGTCGACGCTGCCTTCTCGCAGGTCGAGGCCGAGCTCGGACCGATCGAGGTCCTCGTCGCGAACGCCGGGATCACGAACGACCAGCTGCTGCTCCGCATGTCGGAGGAGGACTTCACGAGCGTCATCGACACGAACCTCACGGGGACGTTCCGGGTCGTCAAGCGCGCCACGAAGGGCATGATGAAGGCGAAGTTCGGCCGCATCGTGCTCATGTCGAGCGTCGTCGGCGCCTACGGCCAGGTCGGCCAGGTCAACTACGCTTCGTCGAAGGCCGCCCTCGTCGGCATGGCCCGGTCGATCACGCGCGAGCTCGGCTCCCGCGGCATCACCGCCAACGTCGTCGCGCCCGGGTTCATCCAGACGGACATGACGGCGGCGCTGCCCGAAGAACTGCAGGCCGAGTTCAAGAAGCAGATCCCGGCGGCGCGGTACGGCACCGTCGACGACGTCGCGGACGCCACGCTGTTCCTCGCCGGCGACGGGGCCGGGTACATCTCCGGCGCGGTCATCCCGGTCGACGGCGGCCTCGGGATGGGGCACTAGGCCGGGGCGCGCCCGCCGAGTCTCGCCTCGGCGGACACCTTCGTGGCGAAGCGGCCGCGAAACCGTCCGCGGGGCCGAGTCTCGGCCCGGCCGGCGCGGCGCGTCAGGCGGCGCGTCAGCCGCGCAGGCCGAGCGTCGCGAGCACGCTCGACAGGTCACGGTCGACGACCGCGACGTCCGCCTGCTCGCGGACGAGCGGCTTCGCGTCGAACGCGACCGACAGTCCGGCCACACGCAGCATCTCGAGGTCGTTGGCGCCGTCGCCGATCGCGACGGTGCGGACGATCGGCACGTCGTCGGCCGCGGCCCACTCGCGCAGTGCGACGGCCTTGGCGTGCGCGTCCACGACGTCGCCGAGGACCCGCCCGGTGAGGACGCCGTCCACCACCTCGAGCCGGTTCGCCCGGCAGTGGTCGAGTCCGAGCTGCTCGGCGAACGGGTCGAGGACCTCGTGGAAGCCGCCCGACACGACGCCGACGGTCCCGCCGGCGGCGTGCACGCCGCGGACGAGCTGATCGGCGCCCCGCGTCACGCGGACCGCCTGCTGTGCACCCCGGAAGACGTCGTCCTGGAGGCCCGCCAAGGTCGCGACCCGCTCCCGGAGGCTCTCGGCGAAGTCGATCTCGCCGCGCATGGCGCGCTCCGTGATCGCCTGGACCTGTGGCCGGGTCCCCGCCGTGTCGGCCAGGAGTTCGATGACCTCGTCCTCGAGGAGCGTGGAATCGGCATCGAGGACGACGAGGAAGCGTGGCACGCACCAACGGTACCGACTCAGGAGGCGCGGCCGGCGTTCATGACGCCAGCCGCGCCTCCTGGGCCGTCCGTTCCTGCCCGCGCGACGCTACGCGTCGACGCGCACGCCCTTGCCGACGACCGTGATGCCGGACTCGGTGACGGTGAAGCCGCGCGCTTCGTCCGCTTCGCGGTCGATGCCGACCTGGGCGCCGGGGGCGATCACCACGTCCTTGTCGAGGATCGCGCGGTTCACGACGGAGCCGGCGCCGATCGAAGCGCGTTCGAAGACGATCGAGTCGAGGACCTTCGCGCCGGAGTCGATGCCGCACCAGGGGCCGATCATGCTGCGCTCGACCTGGGCGCCGGACACGAGGCAGCCGAGCGACACGAGGGAGTCGACCGTCGAGCCGGTGTTGCCGTTCGCGTCGCGGACGAACTTCGCCGGGGGCAGGTTCGTCTGCTGGTTGAAGATCGGCCAGTCCTGGTTGTACAGGTTGAAGACCGGGACCGGTGCGATGAGGTCCATGTGCGCGTCGTAGAACGAGTCGATCGTCCCGACGTCGCGCCAGTAGTACCGGTCGCGCTCGTTCGACCCGGGGACGTCGTTGCGCTTGAGGTCGTAGACGCCCGCGTCGCCACGCGCGACGAAGTCGGGGACGATGTCGCCGCCCATGTCGTGGTCCGACGCCTCGATCTGGCCGTCGCGGAGGACGGCGTCGACCAGCGCGTCGGCGTCGAAGACGTAGTTGCCCATCGACGCGAGGATCTCGCCGGGGGAGTCCGCGAGCCCGACGGCGTCCTTCGGCTTCTCGAGGAACGCCTCGATCTTCGTCGGGTCGTCGTCGGCGACCTGGATCACGCCGAACTGGTCGGCGAGGCCGATCGGCTGGCGGATCGCGGCGACCGTGGCGCTGCGGCCCGACGCGATGTGCGCCTCGACCATCTGGTGGAAGTCCATCCGGTACACGTGGTCGGCGCCGACCACGACGACGATGTCGGGGCGTTCGTCGCGGAGCAGGTTGAGCGACTGCAGGATCGCGTCGGCCGACCCGGCGAACCACCGCTTGCCGAGCCGCTGCTGCGCCGGCACCGAGGCGACGTAGGACCCGAGCAGGCCCTCCATGCGCCAGGTCTCGGCGACGTGGCGGTCGAGACTGTGCGACTTGTACTGCGTCAGGACGACGATCTTCTGCAGTCCGGAGTTGACGAGGTTGGAGAGCGCGAAGTCGATGAGACGGAAGTTCCCGCCGAACGGGACAGCGGGTTTCGCACGGTCGGCCGTGAGCGGCATGAGCCGTTTCCCCTCGCCGCCGGCGAGCACGATGCCGAAGACCTTCTTTGGTGCCATGCCGCTCACAGTAGGCGTCAGCACTGGGAACCCGTTACGTTGAACGCGTGCGAGTCGATCTGCTGACCAGGGAGTATCCGCCGGAGGTCTACGGCGGTGCGGGTGTCCACGTGGCCGAACTGACCGCGGCGCTGCGGTCCGACACCGACACCGAGGTGCGCGTCCGCGCCTTCGGGGCGTTCCGCGACGAGGCCGACGTGTGGGCCTACCGCACGCCCGGCGGCCTCGAGCAGGCGAACGGCGCGCTGCAGGCACTCGGCACCGACGTCGCGATCGCCGCGGACGTCGAGGGCGCCGACGTCGTGCACTCGCACACCTGGTACGCGAACTCGGCGGGACGCATCGCGCAGCTGACCTACGGCATCCCGCACGTCGTCACGGCGCACAGCCTCGAGCCGCTCCGCCCGTGGAAGGCCGAACAGCTCGGCGGCGGGTACCGGCTGTCGAGCTGGATGGAGCGCGAGGCGTTCGAGCACGCCGACGGTGTCATCGCCGTGTCGAAGGCGATGCGCGCGGACATCCTCCGCTCGTACCCGTCGATCGACCCCGCGAAGGTGCACGTCGTCTACAACGGCATCGACATCGACGAGTGGAAGCCCACCGTCGACGAGGACGCCGTCCGCGCGCTCGGGATCGACCCGTCGCGTCGCTCGGTCGTGTTCGTCGGACGCATCACCCGGCAGAAGGGCCTGCCGTACCTGCTGCGCGCGGTGGCCTCGCTGCCGGCGGACGTGCAGATCGTGCTCTGCGCCGGTGCGCCGGACACGCCGGAGATCATGGCCGAGGTCACGGGTCTGGTCGACTCGCTGCGTTCCGCTCGTGACGGGGTGGTCTGGATCGACCGGATGCTCGCGCACGAGGAGATCGTCAACGTGCTGTCGTCGGGCACCGTGTTCGTCTGCCCGTCGATCTACGAGCCGCTCGGGATCGTCAACCTCGAGGCGATGGCGTGCGGGATCCCCGTCGTCGGCACCGGCACCGGGGGCATCCCCGAGGTCGTGGCGGACGGACTGACCGGTCGCATCGTGCCGATCGACCAGGCACAGGACGGCACCGGGACCCCGACGGACCCGGACCGCTACGTGGCCGACCTCGCCGCGACCCTCACCGAGGTGCTCGCCGACGAGGGGCTCGCGAAGCTCATGGGCCGTGCCGGACGCCTCCGCGTCGAGACCGAGTTCACCTGGGACGCGATCGCCCGGCGGACACGCCAGGTCTACGACGAGGTGCTCGGGCAGAACCCCTAGGCTGGTCGCATGCCCTCGGTCGTGCGCTTGTCAGACGTCTCCGTGGTCCGCAACGGGGCCACCATCCTCGACGGGATCTCGTGGGAGGTGCAGGACGACGAACGCTGGGTCGTCCTCGGTGCCAACGGTGCCGGCAAGACGACGCTGCTGCAGGTCGCCGGCGCCCAGACCTTCCCGACCTCGGGTGAGGTCGAGGTCCTCGGCACCGAGCTCGGCGGCGCCGACCTGTTCGAACTGCGTCCGCGCATCGGCTTCGCGTCGACGGCCCTCGCGCGCCGCATCCCGGTCACCGAGAAGGTCATCGACGTCGTGCTCACCGCGGCGTACTCGGTGACGGGCCGCTGGAACGAGGAGTACGAGGAGCTCGACGTCCGCCGCGCCCAGCGCGTGCTCGACGAGTGGGGCCTCGGTGCCTTCACCGACCGGACCTTCGGCGAGCTCAGCGACGGCGAGCAGAAGCGCGTCCAGATCGCCCGTGCGGTGATGACCGACCCCGAGATCCTGTTCCTCGACGAGCCGGCCGCGTCCCTCGACCTCGGCGCGCGTGAGAGCCTCGTACGGACCCTCGGCGGCTACGCGCAGAGCGAGGACTCGCCGGCCATCGTCATCGTGACCCACCACGTCGAGGAGATCCCGGCCGGGTTCACCCACGCCCTGGTGCTCGCGGACGGGCACGTGCAGGCTGCCGGGCCGATCGACGAGGTCCTCACCGCTCCGACCCTGACCGAGGCGTTCGGCATCGAGCTCACCGTGTCGAAGGACGCCGGCCGGTACACGGCGCGCGCATCGTGACACTGCTCCCGATCCGGTCGGTCGTCTGGTAACGTAGACGGCTGGCGCAAGCCGCAGACTTCCCGCGTCGTGCTCGTACGAGTGCCGCGCACGTCCCCATCATCGCAACCGAGGAATCTCCATGAAGACCGACATCCACCCCGAGTACCGCGCCATCGTCTTCCGTGACCTGGCTTCCGGTGAGACGTTCCTGACGCGTTCGACCGCGAACAGCGACAAGACCATCGAGCTCGACGGTGCGACCTACCCGGTCATCGACGTCGAGATCTCGTCGGCGTCGCACCCGTTCTACACGGGCAAGCAGCGCATCCTCGACTCGGCCGGTCGCGTCGAGAAGTTCAACCAGCGCTTCAAGAGCTTCGGCAAGTAAGCAGTCCTCCGGACGCTCGAACGGGCGGCTCTCCTGCGGGAGGGCCGCCCGTTCCGTCGTTGGCGGGGGTGTGGTGGCAGGTCGGGCCGGCGGTGCGCGGGGCGGCCGGGGCGGCACGTTGGGCGGGCGGTGGGGGTCGCGGCCGGGCGGTGCTGCACGTTGGGCGGCCGGTGCGGCCGGGGCGTGGCACGTTGGGTGGGCGGTGCGCGTTGCGGCCGGGCGGTGCGGGCGCGGCCGCGGCGACGGTTCGAACCACGGAACCGACGTCGAACCAGGCGAGCGGCGTGGTTCGACGTCGGAAGCGTGGTTCGACGCCGCGCTCGGCCGGGCGGCGCGGGCGGTGGGGCTGTGCGGTGTGCTCCGTGCGGTGCGGCCGACGTAGCGCTGGTGCGGCCGGAGGGTCGGGCGGTGCGGATTGCCGGCGCACAGCGCAAGGGCGTTCGCGCTGTCTGATGGCGCGGTTCGGGCGGACTTTGGTTGTGCGGCCGTGCGGGAGCGGCGCGGGGGTCCGTGCGGGACGCGGGCGGGCCGGCCGGTGCGCGCGTCGAACCACGGATCCGACGTGGAACCAGGCGAGCGGCGTGGTTCGGTGTCGGATTCGTGGTTCGAAGGCAGGCGACGGGCGTGGTTCGGCGTCGGAAGCGCGGTTCGACGCCAGGCCGACAGGCGCCTCAGCCGGCGTTGCGGTGGGGCCAGCGGCCGTCGGCGGTGAAGGCCGGGTCGCGCTTCTTCCGCATGTAGTCCTGGAACGAGGACGCCTGCTCGGCGCACCAGCCGACCTGCTTGCGGTGGAGCTCCTCGGCGGAGACGCCGAGCTCCTCGGGGTACTTCGCCGCGATGGCCTGCGCGACACGCCCGGCCGCGATGGCATCGGCTCCGGCGTCGTGCGCATCGGAGAGGGTGACGCCGTAGAGCTCCGACGCGGCCTCGAGCGTGCGCTTGCCCTTGCGGTAGGTGTCGAGCGCCTTGTCGATCACGAGCGGGTCGACGACGTTCCCGATGACCGGGGAGGCGATGCCGTGGCGCTTGGCCTCGCGGTCGAGGACGGTGAGGTCGTACGGGGCGTTGTAGATGACGAGCGGGATGCCCCGGGCGAAGACGGCCTCGACCGCGGCGATGATCTCGGCGACGACCTCGGCGGCGGGGCGACCGTCGGCGCGGGCACGCTCGGTCGTGATGCCGTGGACGGCGGCGGCGCCCTCGGGGATCTCGACACCGGGGTCGGCGAGCCAGGCGCCCTCGACGATGGAGCGACCGGTCATGTCGATCAGGCCGACGTGGGCGGTGACGATCCGGGCGGTCTCGACGTCGACGCCGGTGGTCTCGAGGTCGAACACGCCGAGTGCGTGCCACCAGGGCCGTCCCGAGAGATCCTGGGCCGGAGCGGGGGAGTCGAGCTGCGCTGTGGGGAACGTCACGCGGTCAGGCTAACCGGGAGCACCGACACGCCGAGACGCGACCCGCCCACCGGGCGCGACGCGACCGGACGGGGGACTCGACCCGCCCTCCGGGCGCGACGCGACCGGACGGGGGACGCGACCCGCGCACCGGGGCCGAGCCGCGCCTCCAGGACGCCGCTACCCGACCGGCGCACCCACGTGCAGCCAGTAGAACGATTGGGTCCCCATCGTCAGCGTGACCTGGCCCTCCGCGTCGAACGACGGGAACGAGCCGCCGCCGAAGAGGTCGTACAACGGCCTCCCGGCGTACTCCGGCGCCGAGATGGTGACCGACGTCGGGTTGGTGGCGAAGGAGAAGACGCAGAAGACGTCCTCGGCGGAGGGGCCGAACTGGTGGCCGGAGCCGGAGCCCTCCCACGACCGGACGAACGCGAGCACGGAGTCGTTCGAGGTGTCCTGCACGTCCAACGTGCCGAGCCCGAACACCGGGTGCGCCTTCCGCACGTGGATCACGTTGCGGACCCAGTGCAGCAGCGACCGGGACTGGGCGAGCTGCGCCTCGACGTTGACCTGCGCGTAGTTGTACACGAGGGACTGGACGACGGGAAGGTACAGCTTGCCCGGGTCCGCGGTGGAGAAGCCGGCGTTGCGGTCCGGCGTCCACTGCATCGGCGTGCGCGAGGAGTCGCGGTCCGGCAGCCAGATGTTGTCGCCCATCCCGATCTCGTCGCCGTAGTAGAGGAACGGCGACCCCGGGAGCGAGAACAGCAGGGCGTGGATGAGTTCGAGCTCCGCGCGGGAGTTGTCGAGCAGGGGAGCGAGGCGTCGCCGGATGCCGATGTTCGAGCGCATCCGCGGGTCGTAGCCGTACCAGCCGTACATGGCCTGCCGGTACTCCTCGCTGACCATCTCCAGCGTGAGCTCGTCGTGGTTGCGGAGGAAGACACCCCACGCAGCGGAGGCCGGCACGTCGAGCGTCTCGGACAGGATCGCCTTGAGCTCGGCGGCGTGCTGCGCGCGGAGCGAGTAGAAGATGCGCGGCATCACCGGGAAGTCGAACGCCATGTGGCACTCGGGCTCTTCGTCGGTGCCGAAGAACGCGGCGGTCTCGCGCGGCCACTGGTTCGCCTCGGCGAGCAGGACACGCCCGGGGTACTCGTCGTCCACCATCGCGCGGAGCTTCTTGATGAACTCGTGCGTCTCGGGTTCGCCCTCGCCGTTGCCGTCCTCCGACTCGAACAGGTAGGGGATCGCGTCGAGCCGGAGCCCGTCCACGCCGAGGTCGAGCCAGTGCCGCACGACGTCGTACACGGCCTCGACGACGGCCGGGTTCTCGAAGTTGAGGTCCGGCTGGTGCGAGAAGAACCGGTGGAAGAAGAACTGGCGGCGGACCGGGTCGAAGGTCCAGTTCGACTCCTCGGTGTCCACGAAGATGATGCGGATGTTCTCGTAGTCGGTGTCCGTGTCGCGCCAGACGTAGAAGTCGCCGTAGGGGCCGTCCGGGTCCTCACGGGACTGCTGGAACCACTCGTGCTGGTCGCTGGTGTGGTTGATCACCATGTCGATGACGATGCGCATGTTGCGTTCGTGCGACTTGGTGACGAGTTCGCGGAAGTCGTCGAGGGTGCCGAACTCGGGGAGGATCGCCTTGTAGTCGGCGATGTCGTACCCGCCGTCGCGCATCGGCGACTGGAAGAAGGGCGGCAGCCAGAGCGCGTCGACCCCGAGCCACTGCAGGTAGTCGAGCTTGCCGATGACGCCCTGGATGTCCCCGATGCCGTCGCCGTTCGAGTCGACGAACGAGCGGATCATGCACTCGTAGAAGACCGAGCGCTTGTACCACTGCGGGTCCAGTGTCAGGCCGGGGAGCTGGATCGGGGCGGTGAACGTCACCATGGACACGCTAGGCCGCGGTGCATGGAGTTGTCCGGAGAATGCACGGCCTGGAGGCGCGGGTCGTCCTCCACAGGCACGTCGCGGCCGCGAGTCGTCCACCCTCCAGCGTGGGTGACGTCGGCGCACCGGCGCGCGTTCGTAGACTGACGGGGATGCAACCGCCCGTGCTCTCCCCGTACCAGTCGCTGATGGCCGCCACCCCGGTCGTCCACCGCTCCGTGCAGGTCGACGGCCGCACCACCCACTTCTGGGAGTACGGCCCGTCCGACGCGACCCAGACCGTCCTCGCCGTGCACGGGTTCCGTGGCGACCACCACGGCCTCGAGACGATCGCCGCGCACCTCGACGGGGTCCGGGTGATCGTGCCGGACCTGCCCGGCTTCGGCATCTCCGATCCGCTGCCCGTGTCCGACATCGACTCCTACGTCGCGTGGCTGCGCGGCTTCCACGCGGCGCTCGGTCTCGGTGCGGACACCGTGGTGCTCGGGCACTCGTTCGGGTCGATCGTCGTGGCCGCCACGGTCGCCGCCGGCCTCGCGACGCGGTTGCTCGTGCTCGTGAACCCGATCGCCGCCCCGGCGCTGCAGGGTCCGCGTGCGGTCGGTACGGCGATCGCGATCGGGTACTACCGTGCCGGCGCCGTGCTGCCGAAGCCGCTCGGGCTCGGACTGCTCCGCAACCCGGCGATCGTGCGCGTGATGAGCCTGGCGATGCTCAAGTCGCACGACCGTGACCTCCGGCGTTGGGTGCACGACCAGCACGACCGGTACTTCTCGGCGTTCGCGAACCGCACGAGCGTGCTCGAGGCGTTCCGCACCTCGGTCACGCACGACGTCGCCGAGTACGCCGATCGCATCACCGTGCCGGTGCTCATGATCGCGGCCGAGCGCGACGACATCACGGCGGTGCCCGAGCAGCGTGCCCTGGCCGCACGCCTCGCGGACGCCGAGCTCGTCGTCGTGCCGCACGTCGGACACCTCGTGCACTACGAGACGCCCGGCGCCGCTGCGTCCGCGGTGCTGCGACGGATGGCGGACGCCCCGAAGCGGGGCCGCAAGGGAGCGCAGCCGGGGTCCAAGCGTGCCCCGAAGGAGACACCGAAGCCGAAGGAGACACCGAAGCCGAGGGCGACGCCGACCCCGCCGGCCGACGGTGCCGCGTCGTGACCCGCCTGCGCATCGGGATCGACTGCCGCTACGTCCGCATCGGCCGCCACGACGGCATCAGCCGGTTCACGGCCGGCGTCGTCGCCCACCTGCCAGAGCGACACGACTACACCCTGCTCGTGCACGACGAGCGGCAGCTCGAGTCGCTGCCGTCCGACCTGCCGTGGGAACTCCTGCCCGCGCCGACCGAGCCGGGGGAGCCCCTCGTCGCGCGGAAGGTCAACCGCCTCGGGCTCGACGCCGTCTTCTCGCCCATGCAGACCATGGGGTCCCGCGGTCGGCAGTACGCCCTCGTGCTGACCCTCCACGACCTGATCTACTACCGGAACCGGACGCCCCCGCGGGAGTTCTCGTGGCCCCTCCGCCTCGGCTGGCGTGCCTTCCACCTCAGCTGGGTGCCGCAGCGCCTGCTCCTGAACGGCGCCGACGGGGTCGTGACGGTGTCCGAGACGACCGCCGGCCTCATCGCCGAGTACCGGCTGACGAAGCGCCCCGTCACCGTCGCGTACAACGCCGCCGATCCCGCGACCCCTCGGCCCGAGGGCGGTCCGCGCGAGAAGTCCCTCGTGTACATGGGCTCGTTCATGCCGTACAAGAACGTCGAGACCCTCGCCGCCGCGATGCCGCTGCTCGGCGCGGACTGGGTGCTGCACTGCATGTCCCGGGTGTCCGACGCCGATCGTGCGCGGCTCGAACGGCTCGCGCCGGCGGGGTCGATCGTGTTCCACGACGGCGCCTCCGACGACGAGTACCTGTCGGTGCTGCGGTCGGCGACGGCCCTCGCGACGGCGTCGTACGACGAGGGCTTCGGCATACCGCTCGTCGAGGCGATGGGCGTCGGGACGCCGGTGGTCGTCAGTGACATCCCGATCTTCCGCGAGATCGGCGGGGACGTCGCGGAGTACTTCGACCCGTCGTCACCGTCGGCCGTCGCGGCTGCGGTGCGCCGGCTCGAGGCACGGTGGGACGATGCCTCGCGGGCATCGGTCGTGCAGGCCGGGCGATTCCGGTGGGAGACCTCGGCGGAACAGGTCGTCCGCGCGGTGGAGCAGGTGGTCGCGGCCCGCGGGGCCACCCCCGGGCAGTAGGCCGGCCCGAGCCAGCAGGCGTCGGCTACCGGTCGCGCGCACCGACCCGCCTCAGGACGACGGCCGCTCCGCCGCCACCGTGGCCCCCGGGAACACCGCCTGCGCCTCCTGCGTCGCCTTCGCCACCACGGCGTCGAGCGCAGCCCCGCGCCCGATCGTCTCGACCGTGATCGCCTGGTCGGCTGGTTCGTCCGACGGGCCGCCGTCGCCCCAGGAGCACCGCACGCCCGAGACACCGCCGATCGCGTCGAGCTGCCGGGCGAGCGTCAGACGCTGTTCCGTGGTCCGCTCGTCCGGGGAGACCCCGATCTCGAGCGCACCGAGGTCCGCCACGGCGAACACCCGGACGCCGTTGCCGCTCGCCGCCTTCGCTGCGGCGCGCAGGTCGTCGACGACCGCGGTCCGCTCCTCGTCGGAGAGCGTCGGCGACACCGAGACGGTCGACTCGACGTCGTAGCTCGCGAACGAGGTCTTCTTCGGTTCCGAGTCGCGCACGCCCTCGACACCGTCGACTTCCCGCGCGGCGCTGCCGAACCGGTCGAGCGCGGCATCGGGGCGGGGGAACACCCCGCCGACGCCGTTCTGCACGCTGCCGATGATCGTGACGAGCACGACGGCGAGCACACCGGCCGCGATGATCACGCCCACGCCGACGAGGGCGCTGCGTCGGACACGCTGCCGCGGGGTCCGCACCGGGACGGATGCCGTGCCCGGGCCGAAGGCACGATCGAGGTCGTCCGGATCGGGCGACTGCGGCCAGCCGGGCCGAGCGCCCCCACCACCGGGTCCGTCGACGGTCATGTCAGCCCCCTCACACGCTCGGGTCTGCGAGTGCATCGGAGCCTAGTACGACACCACCGACAGCGCGCAGCGGCTACCCGCGGCGCTCGAGCGGGTTCTGGTACTCGAAGGCGTACCGGCCGGGCCCGTCCGAGACCCCGTCGATCGGGTCGTCGAACCGCACGAGCTCGGCGTGGAAGCGCTCGGGGTCCCACCGGAACGAGTGCACGGATCCGTTCCGGATCGGGGTGCTGTGCCGGTCGGCTGTGCCGGGGGCGGCGGCGTTGACGATGCTGCGGATCACGGCGCCGTGGGTCGCGACGACGACGCTGCCGGCGTCGTACCGGATCGCGATCTCGGCGAGTGTCTCGGTGACGCGGTCGAGCAACGCGCTGCGGGACTCGCGGCCGGGGATGTCGTCGTGCGGGTAGCGCTCGCGGACCTCGTCGTCGGTCAGGCCCTCGGCCTCGCCGTAGGAGCGTTCGGCCAGCCCTGCGTACGTGGTCGGCGCTGCGAGACCGAGGTGGTCCGCGATGATCGATCCGGTCTCGAACGCCCGGGACAGCGGCGACGCGACGACGGCGTCGAACCGCCGGCGGTCGAGCAGGGTCGCGGTGGAGCGGGCCTGTCGGCGTCCGGTGTCGTTCAGGGGGATGTCCGTCGAGCCCTGGATGCGCCGTTCGGCGTTCCAGTCGGTCTCGCCGTGCCGGACCAGGTACAGGAGCGTCGTCACCGCACGATCATCCCAGACGCGGCGCGGCACCTCGTCCCGGACGCGGCGCGGCACCTCATCGCAGACGTGCCGCGAGGGCTTCGAGCGTCTCGGTCGTACCGGCGTCGATCTTGACCGCTGCCCGCGGGTCGCTGCGGGTCGTGCCGCGGTTCACGATGACCACGGGGTGCTTGCGTCGCGCGGCGTGGTCGACGAGCCGGACGCCGGAGTTCACGGTGAGGGACGAGCCGACGACGAGGAGCGCGTCGGCCTCGGCGACGATGGAGACGGCCTCGCGGAACTTCTCGGCCGGGACGAACTCGCCGAAGAACACCACGTCGGGCTTCAGCACCCCGCCGCACACCGAGCAGTCCGGCACCCGGAAGCGGTCGACGTCGGTGATCTCGACGTCGCCGTCGGGCTGGAGCTGGACCGACCCGGGCTCGTCGATCCACGGGTTGTCCCGGTCGAGCACGGTCGCGAGGTCGGCGCGAGAGAACACCTGCCCGCAGGTGAGGCAGACGGCACGGTCCATCGACCCGTGGATCTCGACGACCCGACGTGATCCGGAGCGGAGGTGCAGTCCGTCGACGTTCTGCGTGACGACCCCCGTGACGATGCCGTCGCGTTCGAGTGCCGCGAGGGCCTGGTGCCCGGCGTTCGGACGGGCCGAGGCGAAGGTGCGCCAGCCGAGGTGCGAGCCGGCCCAGTAGCGCTGCCGCTTGGCGGGGTCGGCGCGGAACTCCTGGAAGGTCATCGGCTTCCGGACGACGCGGCCGGCACCCCGGTAGTCCGGGATGCCGGAGTCCGTGCTGAGCCCGGCGCCGGAGAGCACGGCGATGCGCTTGCCGGCGAGGAGCTCGACGGCGCGGTCGAGGGCGTGCGCGGACGCGGTCGCGCTCGCGGGGCTGGTCGGTTCGCTCGTCGCCATCGTGTTCACGGTACCCTCAACAGCCGACCGCCCCGGTCACTTCCCGTGGACGACGCAGGCCGTGCCCCGCCGCCTCCGAGCCCCACACCGACCCCGAAACGAGCCCCGTGCACGCCGTCCGCATCGACTCCCTCGACGACCCCCGCCTCGACGACTTCGCCAGGCTCACCGACGTCGCCCTGCGGCGCGTGTCCGAGCCGGAGGGCGGCCTGTACATCGCCGAGTCGAACACGGTCATCGAGCGGGCGGTCCGCGCCGGGCACGTCCCGCGGAGCGTGCTGGTCCAGGAGAAGTGGCTCGACAGCGTGCTCCCGGTCGTCGCGGACCACGACGGCCCCGTGTTCGTCGGCCCCGACGACCTGCTCGAGGACCTCACCGGCTTCCGGATGCACCGCGGCGCCATCGCCGCGATGCACCGCCCGGAGCTGCCGAGCGTCGCGGACGTGGTGCGCGACGCGAGGGTCGTGGTGGTGCTCGAGGACATCGTCGACCACACCAACGTCGGCGCCGTGTTCCGGAGCGTCGCCGGCCTCGGGGCTGACGCCGTGCTGGTCAGCCCCCGCTGCGCCGACCCGCTCTACCGGCGCAGCGTCCGCGTCAGCATGGGCACGGTGCTGCAGGTGCCGTGGACCCGCATCGGCGACTGGCCGGCCGCCGGCGAGGAGCTCCGGGCGCAGGGCTTCCACCTCGCCGCGATGGCCCTGACGGACCGCTCGGTGGACCTCGACGCGTTCGTCGCGGACGTCCCGGACCGCGTGGCGCTCGTGATGGGTACCGAGGGGCAGGGCCTCACGCCGGCGGCGATCGCGTCCGCCGACACCACCGTGCGGATCCCGATGGCGCACGGCGTCGACTCGTTGAACGTCGCCGCGGCGAGCGCCGTCGGGCTCTGGGCGGTCACGCACGCGCAGCGGCTCGCTTCCGCGCGGGCCTGAGGGGCGGGGAGGCGCGGGTCGCCTCCGTCGTCCGGCTCGCCTCAGCGGGTCGTCAGGTCTCGTGCGCGGCGCACCAGGTCGCGGTCGGTGCCGACCGCGCCGACCAGGCACGCGCCGACCGGGGCGTCGTCGACGGTGAGGGCGGGGGCGCTCACCGCCGGGAGGCCGCCCACGCTCGCGAGGCTCGTCATCCCCGTGGTCGCGGTCCTCGTGCGCTCGAGTGCGGCGGCGTCGGCGGACACGAGCGGCGCGGGGCCCGGCACGGTCGGGAACACGAGGGTCCGGCCGACCAGCGCCCGGCGGATGGTGACCCGGACGACGTCGAGGCGCTGGACCGCGTCGGCGGTGGCGGCGGGGTCGTTCGCGGCGGCTGCTGCGAACCGGTCCCCGACGACGGCGCTCAGCGCGCCGGGGTGTCCGGCGATCCAGGTTCCGTGGGCGGCGACGGCCTCGGCGGCCTGCACCAGGCGGAGCAGTTCGCGGAGCTCGTCGGGTGCGGGGACGCCGAGGTCTGCGAGCCGGATCCGGTCGGGTTCGTCGTCGAGGGACCGGGTGAACGCGGAGAACGCCGCGGCGGTGTCGGGGTCGACCAGGGCGAGCAGTTCCTCCGGGACGACGAGGGGCGTCGGTGCCGGGGCCGTCCCGGGGTCGGGCACGGTGGCGTCGAGCGCGGCGAGGAGCGTCTCGGCGTCGCGGGTGAGCCACCCCACGGTGTCGAAGGACGGTGCGAGGGGGAGCAGGCCGTCGCGGGGGACCGTGCCGTGGGTCGTCCGGAGGCCCCAGAGCCCCTGGTACGAGGCGGGGACCCGGACGGACCCGGCGGTGTCCGTGCCGATCCCGATGTCGGCCATGCCGAGACCGACGGCCGACGCGGAGCCGCTGGACGAGCCTCCTGGCAGCCGCGTCGGGTCCGCGGCGTTCGGCGGTGTGCCGTGGTGCTCGTTCCGTCCGGTGAGGTTGTACGCGAACTCGTCGGTGCGTGCGATCCCGCGGATCGCGGCACCGGCGGCGAGGAGGGCTGCGACCGCCGGTGCCGCGGCCGTCTCGACGGGCGCCTCGCGCAGGAAGGTGGGGTTGCCGGCACCGACGGGTTGGCCGGGCACGGCGTAGAGGTCCTTGACCGCGACCGTGCGCCCGTCGAGCGGCCCGGAGGCGCTGGGGGCGACGAGCGGGTCGCCGACGGCCCGCCAGACGGTCGGGTCGAAGGCGCGGGGGCGGCCGGTCACGTGTGCCGCCTCGATGCGCCAGCGCGCGACGGGGCCGGTGTCGTCGTGTGCGGCCGTGCGGCGCCACAGCTGGGTCTGGAGGCCGTGGCCGCCGGCGGTGAACCGGGACACCGACACGACGAGGGCGAGGTCCTCGGCGAGGGGCCGGACCTCGATCCGCGTCAGCGTCCGGGTCGCGACCCCGCCGCGGGCTCCGCGGAAGGCGCTGATCGCGTCGTGGCCGACGAGCAGCCCGCGGTCGTCGCCGCGCATCGTGCCGGGTGCGTCGACGAACGCGTCGTCGAGGGCGTCGAGGTCGTTCGTCAGCAGGGCGGCCTCGTACGCGTCGAGTGCCTCGAGGAGACCCTCGGGGGCGTCGGGGTGCGTGGTCATCGGGCGGGCTCCTCGAAGTCGGCCTTGCGGATGCGGGCGTGGACACCGGTGACGAGGTCGACCACCTGCGAGATGTCGAAGTCGGTCGCGGCGGAGAGGTAGGCGTACGCCAGGTGCGGCTCCATCCCCCAGCGCGCACCGAGGATCGCGACGGCGTGCCGGACGCACTCCCGGACGGCCTCGTCGAGGTCGGGGTCCATCCCGGTGGGGACGAGGTACTCCTGGGTCTCGGCGACCGGCCACACGAGGTCGCCGAACTGGCTCGCGGCCTCGTCGGCCGGTGTCAGGTCGAACCGGACCGTCGCGCGGAGCGAGGCCTCCATCGCGGTGAGCGCCACCTCGCCGTCGCCCTGCGCGAAGTGCGGGTCGCCGACGTACGCGAGCGCACCGGGCACGAGGACGGGCAGGTGCAGCTGCGTGCCCACCTGCAGGAGGTTCACGTCGATGTTCCCACCGTGGCGGCCTGGGGGGACCGAGTGCCGGCGCTCCCCGGGGGTCGCGACGCCCATGATCCCGAGGAACGGGGCGAGCGGGAACCGGGCGAACCGTTCGCGCGCGGGCGTCAGGGGGATGCGGCCGCGGAGTCCGGCGGGGGAGTCGACGACGTCGGCGAAGACGCTCACGGTCGTGCCGTCGACGGGGTACTCGCCGTGCAGCGCGCCCCGGCCGTGGCGGTTCGACACGACGCCGTAGTGCACGCGGGGGAGCGTCTCGACGACGGTCATGGTGAGGACGTCCCCCGGTCGTGCGCCCGCGATGCCGACGGGCCCGGACACGACGTGCGGTCCGTCCGCGTCGGGGTCGCGGCGTCCGGTCCGGGCGATCGCGACGGCGTCGTCGAGCACGTGCTCCGGTGCGACGCCGTGCGTGGCGAAGAAGACACGTGGGTCACTGCCCTGGTCGGGGAGGATCCCCTCGTGGCTGACGGTGTCGATCGTCACCGACTCGCCCGGCACGACGGTGATCGCCGGGCGGTCGTCGGCGTTCGGCAGCCGCCCCCAGAGGACGGTGTCCGGGTCGACCGGCAGGTAGCGGTCGGCGCGGACCGGTCCCGTTCCGGGCTGGAGGGTCGGGATCGCGGGGGTCGTCATCGGTCGGCCTTCCGTTCGACGAGGTGGGCGACGTCGGCGAGGTGGTCGGTCATCGCCGTGCGGGCGGCCGCCTCGTCGTGTCGGCGGATGCAGTCGAGGATCTGCTCGTGCCACACGAACGACGACCGGCGGCCCTCGCTCGTGCTGTGGGACCGGGCGCGGACGTCCTGCACCCAGCCGCTGCTGAGCTCGCACAGGGAGACCAGGAGCGGGTTGCCGGAGGCCCGGGCGACCTGCACGTGGAACGCGACGTCCTGCGCGAGGGACTCCTCGGGGCTGAGGCCGGCGTGCGTGGCCTGCAGGATCCGTTCGAGCGCGAGCAGGTCGGCCTCGCCGGCACGGGCTGCGGCGAGCGCGGCGACCTGGGGCTCGACGACGGCCCGGAACTCGGCGACGTTCTCGGCCCGGTGCGCGAGGTCCTCGGCGTGCCCGACACCGGTCTGGCGTTCGAGGAGCGCGGTGGCCTCCTCGGACCGGGGGAGCACGACCGTCCCGCGACCGGGCGTCCGGGACACGAGGCGTCGGCGTTCGAGTTCCTGCATGGCCTCGCGGACGGTCGTGCGCGACACGGCGAGGTCCTCGGCCAGGGTCCGTTCCGGGGGCAGCTTGTCACCCGGAGCGAGATCCTCGAGCACCAGGCGCGCGAGGTGCGCGGCGGTGGCGGCGCTCAGGGTGCGTCCTCGTTGCATGGGCAGGAGCCTAGGGGCCGTTGGTCCGCTTGGCTCATTGGTACGACCAACTTTTACACGCCCGTCACACGCTGGCGACGGAGCCGGAAACACGACGGGCGAATGGTGGGTGGCGTCAACCGACCACCGATGAAGAAGAGGGGTCCGTCGTGGACCTGGTCCTCCGCAACGCCCGCCTGGTCGACGAGCCGGGCCTCGTCGACGTCGTCGTCGAACACGGCACGATCACCGCGGTCACCGCCGCCGTCGGCACCGTCCCCGGCGACCCGGCCACCCGGGTCGTCGACTGCGCCGGCCGCGTGGTCGTGCCCGGGTTCGTCGAGTCGCACCTGCACGTCGACAAGGCCCTGCTCGACCGGGAACGTCCGAACCCGGACGGGACGCTCGCCGGGGCGATCGCCGTCACCGGGGAACTCAAGCGCGGGTTCACGCACGGCTCGGTCCGGGACCGCGCGCGCACCCTGCTCGACCAGGCGATCACGAACGGCACAACGCTGGTCCGCGCACATCCCGACGTCGACCCGATCGTCGGGTTGACCGGCGTCGAGGTCCTGCTGGGGCTCCGCGACGAGTACCGCGACGCCGTCGACCTGCAGATCGTCGCGTTCCCGCAGGAGGGCATCGCGAAGGCGCCGGGGACCCTCGCCCTCCTGCGCGAGGCGCTCGGTGCGGGCGCGGACGTGATCGGCGGCTGCACGTACAACGAGCGGACCCTCGCCGAGTGCCACGAGCACGTCGAGACCGTCCTCGACCTCGCCGAGGAGTTCGACGTGCCGGCGGACCTGCACGCCGACTTCGCCGACGACACGAGCGACCCGCGGTTCGCCCTCGCGCGGGTCATCGCCGACGCCGTCGTCCGCCGCGGGATGCAGGGCCGGGTCGCGCTCGGGCACATGACCTCGTCCGCGAGCCTGCCGTCGGCCGAGCGGGCCGACCTGTTCGCGCGGCTCGCCGAGGCGGGGGTCGCGGTCGTCCCGCTGCCGGCGACCGACCTGCACCTCGGCGGTCGCGCCGACGACCACGACGTCCGCCGCGGTGTCGTCCCGGTCCGCGACCTCTGGGCCGCGGGCGTCACGAGCGCGTACTCGTCGAACAACGTGCGGAACGCCTTCACCCCGTTCGGCAACGCCGACCTGCTCGACATCGGGCTGCTGCTCGCGCAGGTCGGGCACCTGTCCGGACCGGAGGACCTTGCCCGCGTCCTCGACATGGCGACGACCTCGGCTGCACGGGTCGTCGGGATCGCCGAGACCTACGGCATCCGTCCCGGCGCCGACGCCGACCTCGTGCTCCTCTCGACCACTGACCCGGCGGGCGTGCTGCTCGACCGTCCCGACCGCGCCCTCGTCGTGAAGCGCGGCCGCGTCGTCGCCGAGACCACCCGCACCACCGTCCTCACCACCGGCACCACCCGATCGAAGGAACTCAGCAATGCGTGAACGGATCCCGCACGAGATCGTCGCCTCCGTCCTGGCCGGCGCCACCGCGTTCATCGGTGGCACGGCGCTGAACCTGCCCACCTGGGCGATCTTCATCAGCTGGGCGGGGATGTTCCTGCTCGGGCCGAAGCCCACGCTCCGGAACGCCACCCGGCTCTGGGCGACGATGCCGGTGGGGTCGACGTTCGCCCTCGTCATCGTGCTCGTCGACCAGCGGATCGGCACGCTCCTCGGCGACGGGCAGTTCGCCCGGAACGTCGTGCTCGGCGTCGTGATCCTCGTGTGCAACACCGCGCTGATGTGCACCGGCCGGGTCCGTGCGTTCGCGCTGGTCCCCGGGATGTTCCTCGGGTTCGCGTCCTTCTTCGCGACGTACTTCGGGGGCTTCGGCTTCGCACCGGGCAACGTGTGGGCAGCGTGGGTGTCCGTCGTGGTGATGAACGCCGCCGGCCCGGTCTTCGCGTACCTGTCGCGGAGGTGGACCTTCGCGCGCCCGACGGGACCCGACGGCGGTGGGGCCGGCGTCCCGTCGGACGCGACGGCTGCCGTCGGGGGCGAGCCGCGCCTCCAGTCCGACCCCGCACCGACGCGCGCCTAGCGCGTCCTCGCAGCCACGGGGTACCCGCCCCCGGTACGCTCGGTTCCCGTGTCACGAGTCGTCCGCCGCCCCCGTTCCGCCGTCCGGAGGCCGGTGACCATCTCGGTCGTCGCCGTGCTCGTGCTGGCGGTCGGCTACCTCGTGGCCGCAGCGGTCGTGCCGTTCGCCCCGGCGAGCGCCTCGACCACGACGTACTCCGCGCCCACGTCGTCGGTGCCGGACCTGACGTTCCCCGGCTACGGCGCCACCGCGGTCGAGGCCACCGACTTCCCCGAGAGCCTGCGCACGAGCGGCGACACGAAGCCCCGGTCGATCGCGAGCATCTCGAAGGTCGTCACGGCGCTCGTCGTGCTCGACGAGAAGCCGCTGCAGCCGGGGGAGTCCGGCCCGACGATCACCTTCAGCCCCGGGATGCAGGCGCTGTACGCGAAGTACCTCGCAGTGAACGGCGAGGTCGCGCCGATGCCCGCCGGCCTCCAGCTCTCGGAGTACCAGACGCTCCAGGTCATGCTCATGAAGTCGGCGAACAACTACGCCGGGTCGCTGGCGCTCTGGGCCTTCGGCTCGATGGACGCCTACCGCCAGGCGGCGGACGAATGGCTCGACGAGCACGGACTCGACCACACCACGATCGAGGAGCCGACCGGCCTCGACGCGCACAACACCTCGACGGCCACCGACCTCGTCGAACTCGGGCAGCTCGCCCTCGCGAACCCGGTGGTGAAGGAGGTCGTCGGCACGAAGCAGGTCACGGTGCCCGGCGCTGGCGCGATCGAGAACTCGAACAAGCTGCTCGGGCTCGACGGTGTCGAGGGCATCAAGACCGGCACGCTCGACGAGGCCGGCGCCTGCCTGCTCTTCGCAGCGACGTACGAGCGCGGCGGCAAGGAGGTCACGGTCGTCGGCGCGATGCTCGGTGGCGTCGACCACGACTCGCTCGACGTCGACGTCCAGCGGCTGCTCCGGTCGGTCGCCGACAACTTCCAGGTCGTCACGCTCGCCCACGCCGGGCAGACCTTCGGCACGTTCTCGACGCCGTGGCAGGACGAGGCGGACGCGGTGTCGCGGTCCGCGGCCGAGGTGCTCGTGTGGGGCCGGACGAAGGTGTCCGCGAGGACGAAGCTCGAGCAGATCACCCTCGGGACGAAGGGGGAGCGCGTCGGCACGGTGCGGTTCACCATCACGGACCACGACCCGGTGACGGTGCCGCTCGTGCTCGAGCGGCCGATCGACGACCCGGGCGTCTGGTGGCGGTGGACGAACCCGTTCCAGGGCGCGTGACGGTGCCGGCCTCCGTGCGCCCGTGGCGGTCGTCCGACGCGCCGGTGCTGCTGGCGGCGTCGGCGGACCCGGAGCTCGCGCGCCAGTTCGGCGGCGTGCGGTTCGACGACGTCGCGGCGGCGGGAGCGTTCATCGGGGCGACGTACCGCTTCGACGGGCACGCCCGGTACTGGGCGATCGTCGCGGAGGTCGCTGACGTCGCGGACGGGTCGGGGGGCGCCGGGGCCCGGGTCGTCGGCTGCGTCGGGGTGACGGCCATCGAGCACACCCACGGCACCGCGTGGGTCTCGTACTGGCTCACACCGGAGGCCCGCGGACGGGGCCTGGCGACCCGCGCACTCGCCGCCGCCGCCGAGGACGCCTTTGCCCTCGGCCTGCACCGCCTCGAACTCGGGCACCGCACGAACAACCCGGCGTCGTGCGCGGTCGCGACCCGGGCGGGGTTCCGCGCCGAGGGAGTGGAACGCGAGAAGCTCCACTACGGCGACGACCGCTTCGACGTCGAGACCCACGCCCGCCTGGCGACCGACCCGACCCCCGACACCGTGCCACTGCCCCGCGAGCCGGGCAGCCCGCCGCCCCGCGACCC
>NZ_MJGQ01000001.1:24010-51256 GCF_001865095.1 Curtobacterium sp. MCBA15_013
CCGCCGCCCCGCGACCCGGCCGACGCACGCCGGGGAGCCTGAGCCCTCACCGGCCGACGGCGCGCTCGACCATCGCGCACGGGACGGTGGCGTCCCACCCCGCGATCCTGGGCATCGCGCCGACCCGGACGGTGTCGCCCGGGTGCGCCGCGCAGTACGACGCTCGGTGCTCGATCTCGGCGGACCACTGCGGCCCGTGCTCCCGGAGCGGCACCGCCCCGGCCCCGGCCACGAACGCGACGAGCGAGGCGACGACGAGCGCCCCGCCCGCTGCCCGCCACGACCACCGTGCGCGGGCGAGGAACACGTCGGCGGCGAGGACGACCGCCGCGGTCAGGAACATCGACGACGCAGCCGCGTACCGCAGGGGCGCCGTGCCCGCCCACGCCGCGGCAGTGAACGAGGACCACGTCGTGCCGGGCGTCCGGTTCACGATGAGCGCCGCGTACCAGACGACGCCGGCGCCGACGCTCACGGCGAGGAGCATCCACCGGGTCCGCCAGTCCGCCAGGACGAGGGCGGCCACGACCGCGACCACGAGGAGCACGGCCGGCACGGTGACGACCCACCAGCCGTGGGCGGCGACGGACGCCCCGACCGCACGCACGTCGGCGTTCCCGCTGCCGCCCACCACCTGGGCGACGAACCCGGCGGTCATGTCCCGGAACGAGGTGATGCCACCCCGGTGCGTGGCGGAACGCGGGTGCGTCAGCGCTGCCGTGACCTGTGCCGCGACACCGAGCACCGCGACCGCTGCGACGGGGATGACCCGACGCTGCCGACGGCCCAGCAGCAGGAGCGGCAGGAACACGGCGGCCTGGATCTCGCTCGTCGTCACGACCGCCACCGCGACGGCGGTCCACCCGGACGACCACCAGCTCCGCGGACGGTGGGCGAGCAGCCACGGCGCCGCGAACAGCAGGTACCAGTGCAGGTTCGCCGCGGTCCCGGCGATCTCGACGGGCGCCAGCGGGACGAGGGCGGGGACGGCCGCGAGGAGCACCCGGAGTGGCCAGGCCCGCACCACGCCGCGCGCCAGGACGAAGACGGTGCCGCACACCGCGCCGAGGACCGCGCACGACATCGCCGAGACGGACAGCGCGTACAGGTCGATCCGCCCGAGCGCGACGGCGGCGTCGACCACCAGTCGCGGCAGGACGTGCAGGTAGCCGTCGTACGGGTGCCACACCGAACGCACCGGACCGAGGGTGAGCCGGTCGGTGAGGAAGCGCCCGGAGTCCTCCGCCCAGGCGACGCCGCGGGCCGGGCTCCCGATGCGGACCCACGCGAGCAGGCCGGTGGCGACGGCGACGAGGAGCGCCCAGACCGCCGTGGTCGGGCGTCTCCGCGGGTGGTCCGCCGTCGTCATCGGACCCCCTCGTGCCGTCGTGCCGTCCGTGCTGTGCTGCTGCCGATCGATCCTGGCGTGCGCCGGTGGACGGCACCCGTGACGCAGATGCCGTGACTCTCAGACAGGCCGACGAGGACACGGACCGAACCGCTGCGCGCGACGAGCCCCGGCGACGTAGTGTCGGACGGGTGACGACGACGTTCCCCCGGTCCACCCCGTCCGCCCTCGGCATCGACGCCCGTGGCCTCGCCCGGTTCCTCGACGCCCTCGAGTCGACGCCCGACGTCGAACCGCACAGCATCGTGCTGCTCCGGCACGGTCAGGTGGCCGCCCAGGGCTGGTGGCAGCCCTACGCCGAGGACCGCGTCCACCTGCTCTACTCCCTCAGCAAGAGCTTCACCGCCGCCGCCGTCGGGATCGCCGTCCGCGAGGGGCTCATCGACCTCGACGCCACCGCCCTCTCGTACTTCCCGGAGCTCGACGCCGAGATCACCGACGAACGCAGCCGCCGCATCCGCGTCCGGCACCTGCTCGCGATGGCGAGCGGCCACCGCGAGGACACCATCGACCGCGCCCGGGAACTCGACCGCATGAACGTCATGCGCGGCTTCCTGCTCCTGCCGCCGGAAGAGGAACCCGGCACGCTCTTCACCTACAACCAGCCGTGCACCTACACGCTCGCCGCCATCGTCCGCCGCGTCAGCGGTGGGTCGCTGGTCGACTACCTGCGTCCGCGGCTGCTCGACCCGCTCGGCATCGACGACCTGGCGTGGCGCCGGGACGAGTCCGACGCAGAGCTGGGCTTCAGCGGGTGCTACGCCCCGACCTCGGCGATCGCCGCGCTCGGCCAGCTGTACCTGCAGCGCGGCGTGTGGGAGGGCGAGCGGATCCTCGACGAGGACTGGGTCGCCGCCGCCACGAGCAAGCAGATCGACAACCTCGACGAGGAGAACCCGGACTGGTCGCAGGGCTACGGCTTCCAGTTCTGGATGGCCCGCCACGGCTTCCGCGGCGACGGCGCCTACGGCCAGTTCTGCGTCGTCCTGCCGGAGCACGACGTCGTCCTCGCGCTCACCGGCCAGAGCCTCGACATGCAGGCCGTCCTCGACGCGGCCTGGCAGCACCTCCTGCCCGCCGTCGACGCTGCGGACCTCGACGCGGCCGCGGATGCGGACCTGGAGGCGCGGCTCGCCTCCCTTGGGCTGCCAGCGGTGCGGGGCGGTCGCCTCCCCGACCTCGGCGCCGGTCCGTTCCGCGGTGACGGCATCGACCGGATCGACTTCAAGCACGACGGCGACCGGTGGCGCGCGGCCCTCGAGGTCGACGGCGGGACGCTCTCGGTACCGGTCGGCGAGGGGGAGTGGGCGGTCGACGGTCCCCTCGCCGCGAGCGGTGCGGTCGCGCCGGACGGCTCCGTGCTCGTCGACGTCCGGTTCGTGGAGACGCCGCACCTCGCGCACGTGCGCATCGACCTCGCGGCCGGGACCGCCACCGCGTCGTGGGCGACCGAGCCGCTGCACGACGGTCCGCTGACCCTGCGCCGCCCCGCCGACTGATCGAGCGCTACGGGGTGTCGGACTTGTGCTCGACGACGTCCTGCAGCTCGGGTCGCTTCGGGGTCACGCCGTCGCCCGAGGACGTGTGCCTGATCCGCCGGACCACCCACGGCACGAGGTACTCGCGCGCCCAGCCGAGGTCCTCGGCGCGGGCCTCCCGCCACGGACGGGCCTCGAGCGGCTCGGGGTTGAACGGTTCGAGCCCGTGCTCGACGCCGAGCGCGTCCAGCACCGCGGCGGCGACGGTCGCGTGGCCCATCGGGGAGTGGTGCAGCCGGTCGGGAGCCCACATCCTCGGGTCGCGGAGGACCCGGAGCGCCCACATGTTCGCGACGAGGGCGCCGTGCTTCAGCGCGATGGCGTGCAGGTTCTCGTTGTAGATCGCCGTCTTGCCGCGGACCATCCCGAGCACCGGGGTCATGCCGACGTCCGGACCGGTGAAGAGCACCACGGTGGCGCCGTCGCTCCGCAGCCGGGACACCATCGCGTCCACTCGCTCGGCGAGCTCGTCGGGGTCGGAGCCCGGCCGGATGATGTCGTTGCCACCGGCCGACACCGTGACGAGGTCGGGACGGAGGGCGAGTGCCGGTTTGACCTGCTCGTCGATGATCTGCTGCAGGAGTCGCCCGCGGATCGCCAGGTTGGCGTAGGCGAAGTCGTCGGTCTGGTTCGCCAGGACCTCGGCCACCCGGTCCGCCCAGCCACGGTTCCCACCGGGGACGGTGGGGTCGGGGTCGCCGATCCCCTCGGTGAACGAGTCACCGATCGCGACGTACCTGGACCACGGATGACGATCTGACACTCCTCGGACCATAGTCTCGTGCCATGACGAAGGCCAACCCCGCGGCGGTGCTGGGCGACGAGCTGCTGGAGCGCATCGCCGCCCGCGCCCCCGGCTACGACGCCGCGAACGCGTTCTGCACCGAGGACCTCGACGAACTCCGGGCGGCCGGCTACCTGCGGCTCGGGGTGCCCGTCGAACGCGGCGGTGCCGGACTGGGGCTCGCCGCGACGACCGCGGTGCAGCGGCGGCTCGCGGAAGCCGCACCGGCGACGGCGCTGGGGCTCGGGATGCACCAGGTCTGGGTGCAGGCGGCGCGCGCCGTCACTGCGCGGGGTGGGTCGTTCCTCCAGGCCGTCACCGACCAGGCGGCGGACGACCACCTGCTCGCGTTCGGTGTGAGCGAGCCGGGCAACGACGCCGTCCTCTTCGACTCGTTGACGACGGCGGAGCCGGACGGCGACGGCGGCTACCGCTTCACGGGGACGAAGGTCTTCACCTCGCTGGCCCCGGCGTGGGACGTGCTGAGCGTGTTCGGCAAGGACGGGTCCGGGCCGGAGCCGCGGCTCGTGCACGGTTTCGTGCTGCGGTCCGACGGCGACGTCGAGCACCTCGACGACTGGGACACCCTCGGGATGCGGGCGACGCAGAGTCGCACGACGAAGCTGCACGGCGTGCACGTGCCGGCCGACCGGATCGTGCGGACCCTGCCGGTCGGGCCGAACCAGGACCCGCTCGTGTTCGGCGTCTTCGCGGCGTTCGAGCTGCTCGTGGCGTCGGTGTACGTCGGGATCGCCGCCCGTGCGGTGTCACTCGCGGTGTCGGCGGTGCGGTCGCGCACGGCACTCGACGGGACACCGCGGTCCGCGGACCCGGACGTGCGCCGGGCGATCGCGGACATGCGCGGGACGGTCGACGCGATCGAGCTGCAGGTGACCTCGCTCGCCCGGTCGGTCGACGAGCTCGACGACCTCGGGCCGCGGTGGTTCCCGTTGCTCGTGGGGACGAAGGCCCGGGCGGTCGACGCGGCGCAGCACGTCGTGGACGAGGCGATGCGGGTCGTGGGCGGTGGCGCCTACCGGGCCGGTGGCGAGCTCGCGCGCCTGGCCCGGGACGTCCGGGCGGGCCAGTACCACCCGTCGTCGCGGGACTCGGCGGCGCGGACGATCGCGGCGTCGGTGCTGGGGCCGCTCGCACCGTAGCACCGCCGCGCGCCCCAACTAGTTCGCTTGCGGTACCATTGGCCTCCCCAGCGAACAGGAGGCGGCCGGAGCGTGCCGAGGACCGAGACCACGAGCCGGACCGCCCCGCGGCGACGGACCCGCACCCAGCGACTGACGGACCGTGCCCTCGCGCTCGACCCCGGGCTCGCGAAGACCGACGGTGCCCTCCGCACGCTCGTCGCCGTCCCGGCCGGCATGGCCGTCGGGTACGCGATCGCGACGGCGTTCGGCCTGCCGGCGATCCTCGGCGTGATGATCGGCGCGATGCCGGCCTTCATCACCTGCCTGGTCATCGTCGACCCGAGCACGGGCCGGACCGCCGCGCGCACCGGGGCGGTCCTCGTACCGTTCGTCGTCGCACTCGCCGGGAGCATCGCCCTGCAGCCGCTCCGGCTCCTCGAACTCGTCCTCATCGTGGTGCTGCTGTTCGTGCAGTTCGCGGCGGCCTCGTGGGGCGTGTGGGCGGCGGACGCGGCGATCGTCGGGTTCGCCGGGTACCTCTGCGGACTCCTGCTGCCCCTGCCCGAGACGAGCGTCGTCCCGCTCGGGCTCGTCGTCGCGGGCTCCCTCGCCGTGACGATCGTCGTCCGCCTGCTGTTCCGGCCGGACCCGCACCGGGCGCTGCTCCGGACCCGTCGCGGGTTCGTCGCCCGGGGGTCCGACGTGCTCGAGGCCGCCGCCGCGGTCCTGGCCGCCGGAGCCGTCGGCGCTGCCGCAGACGACCAGCGCGCCCGCCGCCGAGCCCTCCGCCGGCTCGGACGCGCTCGTGACCGGTACCACGAGATCGCCCTGACGGTCGACGGCATGCTCGCCGCGAGCGGGGTCGACGCCGACACCACCGCCGAGGAACTGCACCGCCTGGTGTTCGACACGCACTTCGCGATCGACGAGCTCGGCCGCGCGGCCGGGGCACTGGTCGAGCAGGGCGCGCCGTCGGACGTCCGGCACGCCGCGCTCCGGGCCGTCACGCTCGTCCTCCGGCACGGCGGCAGCCACGGCCAGGAGGCAGCGCACACCCTCCTCGCCCGCTACGGGATCACGGCCTCGGCGGCCGACGACGGATCCCGGACGACCGCGATCGTCCGCCGCATGGCCGCCGAGTTCGCCGACCTGCGGTCCGCCGGACTCCGGTGGCGCGAGCTCCGCGACGAGCTGCCCCGCCGCGGTGCCGGCGTGCCCTTCGCCACGCCGGTGATCCTCGCCGGCGGGCGCCCGGCCGGAGCCGTGCCGGTCGTCGCGGACGCCGTCGCCGAGGGCCCGTGGCACCGCTGGCACCTCACCGCGTCGCTCCGGACCGCCGTCCACGCCGCCATCGCCGTCGCGATCGTCGAACCCCTCGCCCTCCTGCTCGACGGGAGCCGGTTCTACTGGGGCGTCATCGGCGTGATGATCGTCCTCGCCGGCACGAACACCACGCACGAGCGGATCCGGAAGGGCCTCCACCGCGGCGTCGGGACGGTCGTCGGGGGAGCGGTCGGGATCGTCCTCGTGCACCTGCTCGGCACGACGCACCCGTGGGTGACGATCGTGCTCGTGTGCGTCCTGCTCGCCGTCGGCACGTACGGCTTCGGCGGCGTGTACTCGGTCTGGGCCGCGTGCCTCGTCGTCGTCCTCTGCCAGGTGTACGCGTTCTCCGGCACCTTCACGGATTCTCTCATCCCGATGCGGCTCGCCGAGAACCTGCTCGGGGCAGCGGTCGCGGTGCTCGTCAGCGCGGTCGTCTTCCCGATCGCCACCCGTGCCGTCATCCGGCGCGCGGTGCGGCGGCAGCTGGTCGCGGTCCGCGCGTTCGTGCTCGCGCTGGTCGGGGTCGAGGACGACGACGAGGCGGACGCGGCCGACACGACGGAGGCGGACCGCGCCTCCCGTCAGCTGCGCGCCCGGTCGCGTGCGGTCGACGCCGCCACCTACCAACTGGACGCCGTCCTGCGTCCGATGGTCCGCTTCCCGACCGGCGGGCCGGCGCGCGCCGACGCCAGGACGCGCACCTCCCTGCAGGCGGCCGCGACCTTCGCGCGCGAGGCGGCCGGGAGGCTCGGCTCGGCCCCGCAGGACCCGCCAGCGGCCCTGTGCGGTGCGGCCGACCGCCTCGCCGCCTCGATCGCGCAGCTCGCCGACGGCATCGTGGCCGGGCCCCGGTCCGCCACGCCGACGGCGGTCTGGGTCCGGGTCGGCGACCAGCTCGACGAGGCCGTGGCCGCCGCCTCCGGACGGCCGGACGAGCGGGCGATCGAGACGGCCGCGCACGCGCTCGGCCGGATCGACGAGGCGCTCGCGCTGCTCGCCGACCGCCACCGCGCCACGGTCGTCGGGGCGATGTCGGTGGGTCCTGGCATCATCGCCGTGTGAGCAAGCAGGACGGACGCAACCGACTGGTGTCCGACGCGCCCGTCGACGACGTGACGGCGAGCGTGCTGCACGTCGACATGGACGCCTTCTTCGCCTCGGTGGAGCTGCTCGACCGGCCGGACCTCCGCGGCCTGCCGGTGATCGTCGGGCACGACTCCGACCGCTCGGTCGTCACGGCCGCCACGTACGAGGCCCGCAAGTACGGCGTGAACTCCGCGATGCCGATGGCCGTCGCCAAGCGCCGGTGCCCCGCGGCGATCATCGTCGAGCCGCACTTCGAGAAGTACCGCGCGAAGTCCGACGCCGTGATGGCCGTCTTCGACCGCTTCACGCCCCGCGTCGAGAAGCTCGGCATCGACGAGGCCTTCCTCGACGTCGCCGGAGCGATCCGGCTGTACGGCACCCCGTGGGAGATCGGTCGGGCGATCCGCGCGGCGGTGTACGCCGAGACGGGCCTGCACTGCTCCGTCGGCGCCGCGTCGACGAAGTTCGTGGCGAAGCTCGCGTCGAGTCGGTCGAAGCCGGACGGCCTGCTCGTCGTGCCGGCTGCCGACACCGTGGCGTTCCTGCACCCGCAGCCCGTGTCGGCGCTGTGGGGGGTCGGCGGCAAGACGCAGGAGACCCTCGAACGACGCGGCATCCGCACCGTGGGGGACCTCGCGACGACGCCACTGGGCTCGCTCGTCTCCGCGCTCGGTCCGGCCGGCGGTCAGCGCCTGCACGACCTCGCGTGGGGCCGCGATCCGCGCGTGGTCGAGAGCGGCGTCGGCGAGAAGTCGATCGGGCACGAGGTCACCTTCGGCCACGACCTCACCGAGCGCGACGACGTCGCCCGTGAACTCCTGCGCCTCGCCGACAAGGTGGCCGTGCGACTCCGGCGCGCCGACGTCCAGGCACGGACCGTGGCGCTCAAGGTCCGCTACACCGACTTCACCACGCTGACCCGGTCCCGCACCCTCGCGGAACCGACCGACGTCGCCAAGCGCCTGCACCGCGAAGCCGTCGAGCTGTACGACGTGCTGCACCGGCCGGGCAACCGGATCCGGCTCATCGGGGTCCGTGGCGAGAACCTCGTGCCGGCGGCGGCGAGCAACGCGCTCTGGGACGACGACGCGCCGTGGCGCGAGACCGAGACGACGATCGACGCGGTCGCCGCACGCTTCGGCGCCGGCGTGCTCCGACCGGCATCCCTGGTGCGCGGCACGCCCGAGGGGCACGTCCCGCACGCTCGGCAGGACGAAGGGTGACGGTAGAATCTCGTGCAGTGAGCGCAGCCGAGTACACCGATCAGCCAGGGGCGGGGGACCAGCCCGCGGCCCTGTGGGACGACGGTACCGCAGCGCCTGAGCACGCGGTCGTCGCCCACGACGAGGCCGTCGCCGCTGCCGAGGCGGCGGGCAACTCGGCCGTGCAGAACCTGTCGCCGGCCTTCCCGGACCGTGCCGCGTGGGGCACCGCGTCGAAGCTCCGTGCCTGGCAGGTCGAAGCGCTCACGAAGTACTTCGAGACCGAGCCGCGGGACTTCCTCACGGCCGCGACGCCCGGCGCCGGCAAGACCACGTTCGCGCTCCGGCTCGCCACCGAGCTCCTCGCCCGCGGCACCGTCGACCGCATCGTCGTCGTGGCCCCGACGGAGCACCTCAAGCGGCAGTGGGCGGACTCGGCGGACCGCGTCGGCATCCGGATCGATCCGATGTTCAAGAACGGCGACGGCATGTTCGGCCGGCACTACCAGGGCGTGGCGATCACGTACGCCCAGGTCGGCATGAACCCCGAGGTCCACCAGAAGATCACCGCCGGCGGCAAGACGCTCGTGATCCTCGACGAGGTCCACCACGGCGGCGACGCCCTGACCTGGGGCGACGGCATCAGAGAGGCGTTCTCGAAGGCCACTCGTCGCCTGTCCCTCTCCGGCACGCCGTTCCGCTCGGACACCGCGCCGATCCCGTTCGTGCAGTACGCCCCCGACGAGCAGGGCATCCGCACCTCGATCTCCGACTACAACTACGGCTACGGGCGCGCCCTCAAGGACGGCGTCGTCCGCCCGGTGCTCTTCATGGCGTACGCCGGGCAGATGCGCTGGAAGACCCGCATGGGCGACGAGATGTCGGCGTCGCTCGGCGAGCAGGTCACGAAGGACATCACCGCCCAGGCCTGGCGCACGGCGCTCTCACCCGAGGGCGAGTGGATGCCGGCCGTCCTCTCCGCCGCCGACAAGCGCCTGACCGAGGTCCGCCGTGGTGTGCCGGACGCCGGTGGCCTCGTCATCGCCACGGACACCACCACGGCCCGCGCGTACGCCCGCATCCTGCAGCAGATCACGGGGGAGCGGCCGACGGTCGTCCTCTCCGACGAAGCAGCGGGGTCGAGCCGGATCAGCGCCTTCGCCGAGGACACCTCCCGCTGGATGGTCGCCGTCCGCATGGTGTCCGAGGGCGTGGACGTGCCGCGGCTGTGCGTCGGCGTGTACGCCACGAGCGCGAGCACCCCGCTCTTCTTCGCCCAGGTCATCGGCCGCTTCGTCCGGGCCCGACGGCGCGGTGAGACGGCGAGCGTGTTCCTGCCGAGCGTGCCCGGGCTGATGGCGCTGGCGGCCTCCCTCGAGCTCGAGCGCGACCACGCCCTCGACCGCCCGAAGGACGCCGACGACGGGATGTACAACCCCGAGGACGCGATGGTCGCCGAGGCCAACAAGGAGGACCGCGCGTCGGAGAGCCTGCTCGAGGTCCAGCCGTTCGAGGCGCTCGACTCGCAGGCGTCCTTCGACCGTGTCCTCTACGACGGCGGCGAGTTCGGCAGCGGCGGCGAGGTGGGCTCGCTCGAGGAACTCGACTTCATCGGCATCCCGGGGCTGCTCGAACCGGACCAGGTGCGCGACCTGCTCCGTGCACGCCAGGCGACGCAGGCGAAGCGAGCGAAGGGGCGCACCCCGAAGGACGGCATGCCCAAGGCGGCCGTCCCCGCGCCCGAGGACCGCCCGATGTACCAGACGATCAAGGAGCAGCGGTCCGAGCTGCACCGGCTCGTCTCGATCTGGTCCCGACACGCGAACGAACCGCACGGGGCCATCCACGCCGAACTCCGCCGCATCAGCGGTGGCCCGGCCGTGGCGCAGGCGAGCATCGAGCAGATCCAGAAGCGCATCGACGTGCTGCGCTCGCGCATCGGCGGCCGCCGGTGAGCACCGCGTGATCGAGGCCGTCGACGACCGCACCTGGTACGTCAAGCGCGACGCGGAGTCCTCGCCCGAGGCGATCATCGACCGCTTCGGCGGGGGCTACCGGCTCCGTCGGTTCTCGCTCACCGAGTCCCGTCGGACGCCCCACGGGGTGTACACGGGCGTCGAACTCGCCGAGACCGCGTGGTGGCGGCTCCGCGACAGGCCGCGGACCTCATGACATCGCAAGCCGAAGTCGGGTAGACCGGGGGAATGGCAGACTCCATCCCTCACGTCCTCGTCCTCGGCGGCGGCTCCGCTGGCTACACCACCGTCAAGCAGCTCCAGAAGCACGCAGCGACCGTGCCGATGCGCATCACGCTGGTGGACCAGAACACGTACTACACGTACCTGCCGTTCCTGCCCGAGGTCGCCGGTGGCCACATCGCCCCGAAGGACGTGACCTTCGAGCTGCGCCGTGCGCTTCGCAAGACCCGGGTCATCCAGGGCAAGGTCACCGGGATCTCCTCGGCCGACAAGACCGTCTCGATCGCCACGGCCGGCGGTGACGACCGCACGCTCGGTTACGACCAGCTCGTCGTCGCGCTCGGCTCCGTCACGCGCACGTTCCCGACGCCCGGGCTCGAGGAGTACGGCGTCGGCTTCAAGAGCGTCGAAGAGGCCGCTTACGTCCGCGCGAAGCTCCTCGACAACATCGCCAAGGCCGCTGCCACCCGCGACGAGGACGAGCGACGGAAGCTGCTCACGAGCATCTTCGTCGGCGGCGGGTACACCGGCGTCGAGGCGATCGGCGAACTGTTCGACGTCTCGCAGGCCGCCATCAAGACCTACCCGTCGCTCGCCGGCGAGCACCCCCGCTGGGTCCTCATCGACGCGCTCGACCGCGTCGCGCCCGAGGTCGGTCCGGAGCTGTCCAAGTGGACGCTCGAGTCGCTGCGTGCCCGCGGCATCGACGTCCGCCTGAAGACGACCATGCCGAGCTGCGAGGGCGGCGTCGTCAAGCTCTCCGACGGCGACGAGTTCGCCACCGGCCTCCTCGTCTGGACGGCCGGCGTGAAGCCGAACCCGCTCCTCGACGCGTCCGACCTGCCGCGCGGCCCGAAGGGTCACCTCGCCGCGAACGCGAAGCTGCAGGTCGAGAGCGAGGACACCCACGAGGTCGTCCCCGGCGTCTGGGGCCTCGGCGACGTCGCGCAGGTGCCCGACCTGACGGCCGAGAAGCAGCCGGCGTACTACCCGCCGAACGCGCAGAACGCCGTCCGCCAGGCCGTCGTGGCCGCGGACAACGTGGTCGCGACGATCACGGGCAAGCCGCTCGAGGAGTACCGCCACCCGTCCATCGGCACCGTCGCGTCGTACGGTGTCGCGAAGGGCGCGGCGAACATCAAGGGCATCAAGATGACGAACCTCCTCGCGTGGCTCGCGCACCGCGCCTACCACGTGTACGCGATGCCGACGCTGAACCGCAAGGTGCGCATCGTGATCGGGTGGGTCACCGGGGCCGTGTCGGGTCGCGACGCGACGTCCCTCATCAAGGAGACCGACCCGCGCCGCACGTTCGTCGAGGCGTCGAAGTCCTAGACGCGCTTTCCTGACGGACGGGAGGCGCGGTGCCGGCTGGCACCGCGCCTCCCGTCCGTCGTCCGGTCGCGCCGACGCGCGTGGTGCGGCAGACTGACTCCCTCGGTGCCGCCGCACGGAGGTCCTGGAAGACACCGCACGTGACCACCACCATCTCCTGCCCCCGCTGCCGAGCCGTTCGTCGCCCCACCGGGGTGCACCGCTGCCCCGGACCGGACGACCCCGCCCGAGCGCTGGGCGTGGGCACCAGCGTCGCCGTGGTCCTGGACGTGCTCGCCGGTGTCGGCCGACCGTTCCTCGTCGGCGGGGTGGTCCGCGACGCGCTGTTCCGTGCGTCCGGGCGCGCGGTCCCCGTCGCCGACGACCACGACGTCGACGTCGAGGTGCACGGCACGGACACCGCGGCGGTCGTCGACGCCCTGCGCGATGCGGGAGCCGTCGTCGTCTCGACGGGCGCGCGCTTCGAGGTCCTCAAGGTCGTGGTCGAGGGCGTGCACGTCGACGTCGCGGTGGTGCCGGGGAACGCCGACGACGACGGGCTCGCCGCGGCCGCCGTCCGTCGCGACTTCACGGTCAACGCGGTCGCGTGGGACCCGGCGACGAACGAGTACGTCGACGCGGTCGGTGGGATCGACGACGCCGCCCGGGGTGTCCTCCGACACACCTCGGACCGGTTCGGGGACGATCCGCTGCGGGTGCTGCGCGCCGTGCAGCTGGTGGCGCGCTTCGACCTCGTGCTCGACCCCTCGACGGTCGACGTCGCCCGGTCGCTGGTGGACGCGTTCCCGTCCGTGGCCGCGGAGCGGGTCTGGCCGGAGATCCGGAAGGCGGCGCGGGGCGACCACCAGTCGCGGGCGCTCCAGGTGCTGCACGACACCGGGTGGGAGCGGCACCTCCCGGAGCTCGCCGCGGTGCGCGACGTGCCGCAGGACCCGCGGTGGCACCCCGAGGGGCCCGTGCACGTGCACCTGGGGCTCGCGGCGGACGCTGCTGCCGCTGCCTGCACCGCCGACGGCGTCACCGGTGAGGACCGCACCGTCGTGGTGCTCGGCGCGCTCCTGCACGACCTCGGCAAGGCGGGCGACGGGACGCAGCGGGAGTGTGACGACGACGGCACGGTCCGGGTCCGCAGCCTCGGGCACGAGGTCTCGGGCGCGCATGCGGCGCGGGACCTGCTGCGGCGGATCGGCGCGCCGCGCACCCTCACCGAGCGCATCGCCACGATCGTGCGTGAGCACATGGTGGTGCACTCGACCGACGGTGCAGCGCCGTCGGTGCCGGCAGCGCGCCGACTGCTCCGTCGTCTCGGCGGGTCGATGGCGACCGCCGAGTGCTGGGCCGCGGTGTGCGAGGCGGACTCGCAGGGACGGGGTGCGGCGTCCGGGCCGTCACCGGCGTGGGCGTGGCTCGCGGTCATGCGTGCCGACGAGGCCGCGGGACCCCGGGTGCGCCTCGTGACCGGGCGCGACCTCGTCGCGGCGGGGCTCGCGCCGGGCCCACGGTTCCGGGAGGTCCTGGACGCCGCGGCCGAGGCGCAGGACGAGGGGCGCTTCGAGGACGCGGCGGGTGCCCAGCGCTGGTTGCGGGAGCGGCTCAGTCCGCCACGGTGATCGTCACCGTGGTGGACTCGGTGGACGCGCCCGCATCGTCGCGGTAGCGCACCGTGATGGTGTGCCGACCCGGCGTCAGCCCGGTGTCCCCGCGCCGGATGTGCCCGCTGAACCGGCCCCCGGCTCCGGTCGACACCGTGCCGACGAGCGCGCCGTCGACGGCGACCTCGACGTCGGTGTCCGCCCAGCCGGTGATCGTGACCGGCAGCGGGCCGCCCGTCGCGGTGCTCCCGTCGGCGGGGTCGGCGATGGTCGGGACGAACGCTAAGGGGGCGCTGCTCGTCGCCGCGGAGGTGTTCCCGGCGGCGTCCCGTGCGGTGGCGCGGATCCCGGTGGCGGTCGGGGTGAGGCCGTCCACCGCGACGCGCCAGTGACCGTCGGCACCGGTGGTGGTCGACGCGGTCGCCGTGCTGCTCGTGCCGCCCGTGCTGTTCGTGGCGCCTGTGCCGCTCGTGCTGTTCGTGGCGCCTGTGCCGCTCGTGCCGCTCGTGCCGCGGAGGACGGTGACGTCGATCGTGCTGCCGGCCTCGGCGGTGCCGGAGAACACCGGCGGGGTGGTGTCGGTGGGCGTCCAGGTCGTCGCGATCGTCGGCGCCGCCGGAGCCGTGGTGTCCACGGTGACCGTGACGATGACGGGGACCGAGGTGGCGTGGTCCGGCGTCGTCGCGGTGATGCTGACCCGTTCGACCCCGTCCCCGGAGAACCGCAGCGTGGTCCTCCACGTGCCGTCGGACCCGGCGGTGGTCGCGGCGGTCAGGGTGCCGGAGCGGACCTCGACGCGGCTGCCGGGCGTCGCCGTCCCGGTGAGCTCGACGGTCCGGCTGGCGACGAGCATCGTGTCCTCGGCCGGGACCGGGGGAGCGGAGCGCGGCAGCTGCGGGTCGACGCCCCCGGTGGTCGAGGACCCGCCGGTCCCCGGTGACGTGGGGTTCGCGCTCGGTTCGTCGGTGCGGAGCCCGGGCGTCGAGGACGCCCCGGCGGAGGAGTCCCCGAGGACCGTGTCGACGACGGGGGTCGGAGCGGTCGGGACCGTCGTCGGTGCGCCGGTGTCGTCGCGACCGGGCGACGGCACGGGACTCGGTTCGGCGACGTGGGCCGGGGCGGTGCGGTCGGCCGGTGCGGGGTGCTCACCGGACGGCGCCGGGACGCCCGCGGGACCTGGTGCGCGAGCGCCGGCGGTGGACGTGCCGGTCGGGTGGCCATCCGACCACGTCCCGGCGACCGCGACGACGGTCGTGACGACGACGAGCGCTGCGACCACGCCGACCACCCCGGTGACCGGCAGGGGCGCTCGGCGAGCAGCACCCGTCGCCGGGGCCGAGCGAGCGGGGGACACGGCCGCCGCGGCGGGGGCGTCTGCGTGCAGCACCGCGTGACCGATGCCCAGACCGACCACCGGCGGGAGGAGTGCCGCCGCGATCCGTCCGGCGAGTCGGCGCGTGTCCTCGAGCACCGGCGGGCAGTGCACGCAGTCGCGGATGTGCGCCTCGAGCTGACGACGGTCGCGCGCGGTGAGCGTACCCGCTTCGTAGGCGCCGAACGCGGCCAGTCGCCGACGGCACTCGTCGGGCAGGCCGTCCGTCGCGAGGTGTTCCTGGACCCAGGCCGCGCGGAGCGCCCGCCTCGCTCGGAACGCCAGGGACGAGACGGCGCCGGGCTGGAGGTCGACCAACGGGGCGACGTGTCGAGGTCGCAGTCCCTCGACCTCGGTGTACCAGAGCACGCTCTGCCAGCGTTCGGGCAGGGTGCTGAACGCTCGCCCCAGGGCCGTGCGGTCGGCGGCGCGGGCCATCTCCGTCGCCGCGTCGGCGCCGGAGTCCTCGAAGGCGTCGAAGTCGACGTCGGCGTCCGTGTGGCGGGCGCGTCGGCGGAACTCGGTGTTGGCGACGTTGCGGATGACCGTGTACAGGTACGGGCGGAAGAGTTCGTCCGGACCGGCCCCGCGTTCGATCGCACCGATGACGTTCGTGAAGGCCTCGGAGGCGACGTCCTCGGCGTCCGAGGAGCCCACGAGTCCGATCGCGTGCCGGACGGCGGCGCGGTGGTGCCGGCTCCACAGCGCTGCCACCGCCGACCGGTCGCCGTCACGCGTCGACCGGATCAGTGCAGCGTCACTGCCTGGCTCAGGGGCACCGCGCACGTCGTTCGTCTCCTCGTCCTGGGTTCACCGGCTGGGCGGTGCAGTCCATCTGAACACACCGCTCTCGGATGCGAGGAGTCCGGGTCGGACGTTTCATCACGCGACCTCGGTGCATCCGACCGACGAGGACGGTGTCACGCCCGTGTGGCGGTGATCACGAGGTTCTGCGTCGACGGTGAGCCGTCCGGGTGTTCGAGGCAGGTGATGAGGAGCAATCGGTCGGGGACGTCGCCCCACACGTCGGCGTCGTCGGCGATGCGGTCCTTGTCCACCAGGGTCGAGCCGGTCACCGTGTACGCCACGCCCGCGACCGTCACCGCGGCACCGGTCGCGACCCGACTCCGACCCTGATCGACGTCCGTCAGGAAGTTCCCCGGGGCGATGCCGCCGCCCCGCAGGGAGTGCATCACCACGACCACGGTGCCCGAGGCGGCGTGCTCGGGGGTGACCCCGACGTCGCGGACCAGGTACGCCGACCGGAACCCCGGTGGCGTGATCCTGCCGCGCACGGCGTCGAGTGCACCGAGCGGGACGTCGAGGTGCACCGACGGGACGCTGAGGCGTCCGGACCCACTGGACGTCGCTCGGGCTCCGGGAGCGCTCGCGACGGGTGCCTCGAGCCGGACGGGGTCGCCGTGCATGTCGCGCGCGGTGCCGGGTGCCGTCGAGTTCGTCGCGGTGACCACCCCGCCGACCCCGAGGCCGAGCATCGTGACCGCGCTCACGGCGGCGAGGACGAGCGGGAGTGAGAACGGTCGTCGACCGGATCGGACGTGCACGGTGTCTCCTCGATGGGTCGGTCGTGGTCGGGGCAGGTCTCGCGCTGGATGTGCGGACCGGTGGGCGCTTCGGGTGCTGCCCACCGGCCCGCGCGCCGGGTCGTCGTTCGGGCGACGGACCCGGCTGGACTCCGCCCGACGCAGGGTCGTCGAGCGGAGCGGTCGGGGGCCGCGGCACGGGTGCCGCGGCGACGGGTCACGGTCGCGTTCGTGCGCGCGTTCGTGCCCGCGTGCGGGCTGCCCACACGCCGAGGACGAGCAACAGGGTCAGGCCGCCGCTGCCGAGGAGCGCGACGGACCACCAGGGGGCCGTGCTGTCGGACGTCGTCCCTCCGGTGTCGACCGCCGCGCCGATCGCCGTGGGCACCGGCGACTCGGTCTCCTCGTCTGCGGTCGACGCACCCGGCGTCGCGGTCGGCCGGACGGTCGGCTCGGCGGTCGGGGCCGGCTCGACCGTCGCCGGAGCGGTCGGCGACGGGGTCGGGGTCGGGGTGGGCTCGACCGTCGCCGGAGCCGTCGGCGTCGGCGTGCTCGTCGGTGCCGTCCCGGACCCCGAGGCGCCGCCACCCTGGTGCACGACCGTGCCGCTGACCGAGGAGTCGTCGTCGCCGTCGATGCTGATCGTGGCGGTGTTCGTGTAGGTGCCCGCCAAGCCGCCGTCGGTGACCCGGGTGGCGAAGTGGACGTCGTAGAAGTACCCCTGGCGCGCGGTGAACGTGACGCTCCCGGCCGTGCTGGCGTAGTCCTCCCGGGCCGCCGGTGCCCATCCGGTGAGCCCCTCTCGCCCGTCGTCCCAGGTGGTCGTCCGGTTCGTCTGCCAGAGCGTGGCGAAGGGGTACCCGCGGAAGCTGGTGAGGAGCTCCTGGTCGGGCCCGGGGGTGTCGGTGACCGTGATGCGCTGGCCGTCGCGCATGCCGTCGGCGCCGGAACCGATCGCCACGGTCCACTCGACCACACCCGCGGCGGCGTCGTAGCTGCCCCACTTGCCGCTCGTCCGGCCGGTGAAGGTGCAGTCGACGGTGCACGTCCCGGGTCCGGTGCCGGGCTGTGCGGGTTCGACCGTGGTCGTCACGGCGGTCCCACCGACCTGGTAGGTCGTCGGGGTGGCGGACTCGGTGGTGGTCTCGACGGTGACCCAGAACGAGAACGATCCGTGCAGGTCGTTCGGGTGGGCGGCGACGTAGGCGCTGTCGACGGCGCAGTCGAGCTGGGTCGAGGACACGGTGCACCGTCCCATCGCGGAGCCGTCCGGTGCGAGCAGGGGGAACCCGTCGGAGCGGCCCTGGAGCTCGGGCGGCAGGTCCACCACGAAGCCGGCCGGGGTGGTGGGGGAGTCCGGCAGGGACCACGTGCCGGAGAGTTCGGCGGCGCTGCCGGACGTGACGGTCTGGGACGTGAAGCGGAGACCGTCGATCGTCGCGTTCGTGGTGTACTCGGCGGCGGCGGACGCGGGGACCGCAGCGCTGATGCCGCCGGCGATGGCGGCCACGGCGGCGATCCCGGCCGCGAGGAGGACGGATCCGCGTCGGTCGCGGGATCGGACAGGGTGGTGGTGCATTCGGGCTCTCGGGTTCCTGCGGCAGCCAGGCCCGCGGCACCGAGCGGGGACGTGGCCGTCGACTCGGGTCATCGGGTTGCGGTGCCGAAGGTGAGAGTCCTCCAGCCCCGTTTCGTCACGCGCCGCCGCGAACCGGCACCTACCTGCCGGACGCACCCCGTACCCGCCGTGAGCGCAGCGAACCGGCGCGTTCGAGGCGGTGACGCCCCGAGCGAAGCGACGGCGGCACTCGCCGGGAAGGCACGAACAGGAAATGCCCCCGGGCCGAAAGGCCAGGGGGCATCCCATTTCCTGTGTCCGAGGGGGGACTTGAACCCCCACGCCCTAATACGGGCACTAGCACCTCAAGCTAGCGCGTCTACCATTTCCGCCACCCGGACAGGTGTTTCTTCACTTGTCGGCCGTCGTTCCGGGCTGTTTCCCCGGCGTTCCTGCCGAGAGAAGACACTAGCACGGGTCTGAACGCCCGATGAACACGGCGGCGCATCCCGGGCGCGTCCTGCTGTGACGTCCGACGCCGGGGCCGTCGGCGCGGACCGGTAGCGTTGGGCCATGACGAACCCGGAGGCCACGCTGACCGACCTCGAGGCCACCGCGGCGATCGCCCGTGACCTCATCCGCATCGACACGACGAACTGGGGCGAGGGGAAGTCCCGCGGCGAGACCGAGGCGGCGCACTACGTCGAGGCGAAGCTCCGTGCGCTCGGGCTCGAGCCGCAGCTGTTCGAGTCCGAACCCGATCGGGTGAGCGTCGTGGCGCGGGTGCCCGGACGCAACCGCGACAAGTCCGCCCTGGTCGTGCATGGCCACCTGGACGTGGTGCCGGCGGACCCGGCGAACTGGTCGGTGGACCCGTTCGGCGGCGAGGTCCGGGACGGCATGCTCTGGGGTCGCGGCGCGGTCGACATGAAGAACATGGACGCGATGATGCTCACGTCGCTGTCGGACGTCATCGAGCAGCAGGGAGCGCCGGAGCGCGACCTCGTGATCGCGTACTTCGCCGACGAGGAGGCCGGGGGAGTCCTCGGATCGCACCACGTCGTCGAGAACCACCCCGAGGTGTTCCAGGGTGCGAGCGCGGCGATCAGCGAGGTCGGCGGCTACTCGATCACCCTCGGCGACCGTCGTGCGTACCTGCTGCAGACGGGCGAGAAGGCGCTGATGTGGATCAAGCTCGTCGCGACGGGCACCGCGGCGCACGGGTCGCACGTCATCCACGACAACGCGGTGACGAAGGTCGCGGCGGCGGTGGCCCGGATCGGCAGCGAGGAGTGGCCGGTGCGGCTGTCGGCGACGACCGACGCGATGGTGGCCGAGGTCGCACGGTTCCTCGGGGTGGACCCGACGGTGACCGGCCCGGACGACGTGGCACTGGCCACGGGGTCGGCGTCGCGGTTCATCCACGCGGCCCTGCACACGACGACGAACCCGACGGTGCTCACCGCCGGGTACAAGCACAACGTGATCCCCGACCACGCCGAGGCACTGGTGGACATCCGGTGCCTCCCCGGCGACGAGGAGACGGTGCTGGCGCGTGTCCGGGAGCTCGCGGGCGACGACGTCGAGGTCGTGATGTCCTTCCGCGACATCGGGCTCGAGCAGGACTTCGGCGGCCCCCTGGTCGACGCCGTGCGCGACGTCCTCGGCCGCCACGACCCGGGTGCTCCGGTGCTGCCGTACCTGCTCTCGGGCGGGACGGACAACAAGGCGCTGTCGACGCTGGGGATCGCGGGCTACGGGTTCGTGCCGCTGCAGCTGCCGGCGGGTGTGGACTTCCCGGCGATGTTCCACGGCGTGGACGAACGCGTGCCGCTCGACTCGCTGGCGTTCGGGCGGCGGGTCCTCGGAGACCTCCTCGCCACGTACTGATATTGTGCATGGTCGCCGGTCCGGCGGTGTCCTGAACCGACTCTCCCCGAAAGGCCCGAGCCGTGCACATCCTCGAGGCGATCTTCCTCGGCTTCGTCCAGGGGCTCACCGAGTTCCTCCCGGTGTCGTCCAGCGCCCACCTCCGCATCGTCGGGCTGTTCCTGCCGGACGCGCAGGACCCGGGTGCAGCGTTCACCGCGGTGACGCAGCTCGGCACCGAGACCGCCGTGCTGATCTACTTCTGGCGCGACATCACCCGGATCGTCGGTCGGTGGTTCCGGTCGCTGTCCGGGAAGACCGTGCCCCGGAACGACCCGGACGCCCGACTCGGGTGGCTCGTGATCCTCGGGACCATCCCGATCGGCATCGCCGGCCTGCTGCTGAAGGACTCGATCGAGACGACGTTCCGGTCGCTGTGGATCGTCGCGATCGTCCTCATCGTGTTCGGCATCGTGCTCGGCGTGCTCGACATCGTCGGCAAGAAGGTCCGGCGCATCGAGCACATGACGTTCGGCGGCGGGATCCTGATCGGCCTCGCCCAGATGCTCGCCCTCGTCCCCGGCGTCTCGCGTTCCGGCGCGACCGTGTCGATGGGGCTCGCGCTCGGCTACACCCGCCCGGCGGCCGCCCGGTTCGCGTTCCTGCTCGCCGTGCCCGCCGTGTTCCTCTCCGGCCTGTACGAGGCCGCCACGAGCCTCGGTGACACCGGCGCACCGTTCGGCGTGGTCGACACGCTCATCGCCACGGTGGTCGCGTTCGTCGTCGGCTTCGTCGTGATCGCGGCGTTCATGAACTACATCAGCAAGCGCAGCTTCATGCCGTTCGTCGTCTACCGCATCGCACTCGGTATCGTTCTCATCGTGTTGTTGTCGCTCGGAGTGATCCAGCCGTGAGGGCCTGGCAGGTCCCGTCCGTCCCCGATGTCCCGGGCGCCGCGCCCCGCCCGGTCGTGCACGACACGGCGACCGGCAAGCCCGTCGACCCGACCGGTGGCGAGGAACGTGCGGCGCTCTACGTGTGCGGCATCACCCCGTACGACGCCACCCACCTCGGCCACGCCGCGACCTACCTCTCGTTCGACACGCTCGGTCGTGTCTGGCGGGACGCCGGGTTCGAGGTCGAGTACGCGCAGAACACCACGGACGTCGACGACCCGCTCCTCGAACGGGCAGCGCGGGACGGCGTCGACTGGCGCGAGCTCGCGGCCTCGCAGATCGACCTGTTCCGGCGCGACATGGAGGCGCTGCGGGTCCTGCCGCCGGACGACTTCGTGGCGGTGACGGACGAGGTCGAACGCATCGCCGAGGCCGTGGCATTCCTGCAGGAGACCGGCTACGCCTACGCGGTGCCGACGCCGGAGTCCGCGGGCGACGACCTCTACTTCGACGTGAACCGCCCGACCGAGGCCTGGTCGCTCGGGGACGAGAGCGGCCTCGACCGCGAGACCATGCTCGCGCTGTCGGCCGAGCGCGGCGGCGACCCCGACCGTGCGGGCAAGCGCGACCCGCTCGACCCGCTGCTCTGGCGCGCCGCACGAGCGGGCGAGCCGAGCTGGGACTCCGCAGTCGGCCCCGGGCGCCCCGGGTGGCACATCGAGTGCAGCGTCATCGCAGGCGACCGGCTCGGCCTGCCGATCAGCGTCCAGGGCGGCGGCAGCGACCTCGTCTTCCCGCACCACGAGATGAGCGCCGGGCACGCCGCAGCGCTCGCGCACCAGCCGCTCGCGCAGGCGTTCGTGCACACCGGGATGATCGCCTACCAGGGCGAGAAGATCTCGAAGTCGCTCGGCAACCTCGTCACGGTCCGTGGGCTGCTCGACGACGGCGCCGACCCGCGTGCGATCCGCCTCGCGCTGCTGTCGCACAAGTACTCCGACGACTGGGAGTGGTTCGACACCGAGCTCACCAGCGCCACCACACGCCTGGCCACGTGGGACGCCTGGGCCTCCGGGAGCGACGCGGGACACGCCGACGACGCGGCCGAGGTCATCGCCCGGGTCCGCGCCCGTGTCGCGGACGACCTCGACACGCCGGGCGCCGTCGCCGCGGTCGACACGGCGATCGCGGGCGGGACGGCGGTCACGCCGGACCTCGTGGACCTGGTCGACGCCCTGCTCGGCATCCGCCTCGGCTGACCCGGTCGGCCGCCCCCGTTCGTCGAGCGGGCAGGACATGCCGCTCAGGTTCGCCGAGAGGGCGGAATCGCCCGACTCCAGGTGCCGAGCGTGACCGAAAGTGCCCGCTCGCGCGGACGGGACGCGACCGTGTGACGGACGGGAGGCGCGGTGCCAGCTGGCACCGCGCCTCCCGTCCGTCCGTGTGGTCGCGTCTACTGCGACGGTGGCGGCGGGCGGAACCCCTCGCCCCCGGCGGTCCCGCCGTCCTTGCCGTCCTTGCGCTCGCGGCGGCGGAGGTACTGCTCGAACTCCTGCGCGATGGCGTCGCCCGACGCCTCGGGGGAGTCGACCGTGTCCCGCGCCTGCTCGAGCTGGCCGATGTAGGACGCCATGTCCTCGTCGTCGGCGGCGAGGGCGTCGATGCCCTCCTCCCACTCGGTGGCGTCGTCGAGCAGCGATCCCCGCGGGACCGTGACGTCGGTGAGCTCCTCGATCTTGTCGAGCAGCGAGAGCGTCGCCTTGGGGGACGGCGAGTTGTGCACGTAGTGCGGCACCGAGGCCCAGAGCGACAGCGTGGTGAGGCCGGCGCTGTCCATCGCGTCGGCGAGCACCCCGAGGATCCCGGTCGGGCCCTCGTACGAGGAGCGGTCGACGTCGAACGCGGCACGCACGCCCGCGTTCTCGCTCGACACGAACACCGAGATGGGTCGGGTGTGCGGGACGTCGGCGAGCATCGCGCCGACGAAGACGACGGCGTCGATCGAGTAGACGTCCGCGAGGTCGATGATCTCCGCGCAGAAGCCGCGCCAGGTCCGCGAGGGTTCCGGGCCGACGAGCACGTAGACGTCGCGTTCGGACGGGGAGCCGGTGGCACCGATCACGGGTCGGCCCTCGGCACCGGGACCGTGCAGGACGATCCGCGGCCACTGGATGCCCCGGCCGCCGTTCTCGTCCGTGCCGACGTTCGGGCGGTTGAACTGGTAGTCGACGTACCGCTCACCGTCGAGTTCGCGCAGCTCGTCGAGCTCGAGCGACTCGACGATGCGCCTGGCGAGACCGCTCGCCGCTTCTCCGGCGTCGTTCCAGCCCTCGAAGGCGACGACGAGCAGTCGACCGTCGCTGAAGGGGGAGTGCTGTGGCACGGACGGGACCTCCTGGTGGTGGAGCGGGGCGCGGGCGGCTCGCAGGTCGCGCGCGACCGGACATTCGCAGCAACAAGGATAGGGCCGCTCGACCGGAGTGCGTCCACGCGTCCGCGGTGAGCGGAACGCGGGCGGACCGCCCCGGTAGACTCGTCGCCCGTGACCGCGCAACCCTCCGCCCTCGTCCCGCCCGCAGCCGTGCTGTGGGACATGGACGGCACGATCATCGACACCGAGCCGATCTGGCAGCAGTCCCAGGTCGAGCTCACCGACCGCTACGGCGTCGTCTGGACCCACGAGGACGGTCTCGCCCTGGTGGGCAGCGGCCTCGAGCGCTCGGGGGAGATCCTCCGCGACAAGGGCGTCGACATGGAGGTCGAGGAGATCATCCAGTGGATGACCGAGTACGTGATGGTGCGCCTGCGCGACGGTGAACTGCCGTGGCGTCCCGGTGCCCGCGAGCTCATCGAGGGCCTGCACGACCGCGGCATCCCGACCGCCCTCGTCACGATGTCCCGTCGGAAGATGGCGCTCGTCGCCGCCGATGCGCTCGGCGCGCGCGGGTTCCGGGTCGTCGTCGCGGGTGACGACGTCGAGCGGCCGAAGCCCTTCCCCGACGCCTACCTGTCCGCCGCCGCGCAGCTCGGCGTCGACCCGACCGCGTGCGTCGCGATCGAGGACTCGGCGACCGGCGTGGCCTCGGCCGTGGCCTCCGGCGCGGTCACGGTGGCCGTCGAGCACATCGTCCCGCTGTCGGACATCACGGGCGGCGACGTCCACCTCACCACCCTCGCGGACGTCGACGTCGACCGGCTCGTCGAGCTGACCGGCCCGGCCCTCGCCGCCCGCACCCAGGAGGTCGCACGATGACCGACGCGCTCCCGAACCCCACCGAGTCGCTGCCGCACACCGCGGGCGGCGCACCGCACACCCCGCCGCGCGGACCCTTCCGCGCCGGTGACCGCGTGCAGCTGACCGGTCCGAAGGGCAAGCTGACGACCCTGTCGCTCGAGGTCGCGGGGGAGTACCACACGCACCGCGGCGTCCTGCGGCACGACGACGTCATCGGGCAGCCGGACGGGTCGGTGATCCGGGCGAGCACCGGTGACGAGTACCTCGCGCTGCGTCCGCTCCTCAACGACTACGTGATGTCGATGCCGCGCGGTGCCGCCATCGTGTACCCGAAGGACGCCGCCCAGATCGTGGCCTTCGCCGACGTCTTCCCGGGCGCCCGCGTGGTCGAGGCCGGTGTCGGTTCCGGCGCGCTCTCGCTGTTCCTCCTGCGGGCGATCGGACCGACCGGACAGCTGCAGTCGTTCGAGCGCCGCGAGGAGTTCGCCGCGATCGCCCGTGGCAACGTCGGCACCTTCCTCGGCGCCGTCCCGGACAACTGGTCGGTCACTGTCGGCGACCTCGTCGAGGAGCTGCCCGGCGCCGCCGAACCGCAGAGCGTCGACCGGGTCGTGCTCGACATGCTCGCGCCGTGGGAGTGCGTCGACGCCGCAGCGGACGCCCTCGTCCCCGGTGGTCTCATCGTCTGCTACGTCGCGACCGTCACGCAGCTGTCCCGCACGGCCGAGGCGCTCCGCGACACCGGGCGCTTCACGGACCCGCAGTCCAGCGAGACCCTCGTCCGCACCTGGCACGTCGAGGGCCTCGCCGTCCGCCCGGACCACCGCATGGTCGGTCACACCGGGTTCCTCGTCACGGCACGCCGGCTGGCCGACGGTGTCGTGCTGCCGAACCTGAAGCGTCGCGCAGGCAAGGCGGAGTTCTCCGACGAGGACGTCGAGGCCTGGACGCCCGGCGCCGTCGGCGAGCGGTCGGCCAGCGACAAGAAGCTCCGCAAGGTCGCGCGACAGGCGGCGGCACAGGCCCGCAAGGTCGCCGCAGCCGAGGCCGGGCCCGCCGCGTCCGACGCGGACGGCGCTGCTGAGGACGACCGGTAGGCTACGCGACGTGCCCGTCCTGCATCGAACGGAAAGAGGGTCCGTGCGCACCATCCCCGCACTCCTGGTCACCATCGGCCTCGCCGCAGCACTCACCGGGTGCGCGGCGAGCGGGGCCGGTTCCACGCCGTCGAGCTGCGCCGCTCCCGGTGCCGCGTCCGAGGCGGTCACCGCCACGGGTGCGTTCGGCAAGGAGCCGAAGGTCAACATCCCGAGCGGCCTCACCACGAAGGGCACCCAGGTCTCGGTCCTCCGCCAGGGCGAGGGTCGCGAGATCGAGGACGGCACGCCCGTCGTGATCGAGTACACCCTCGTCGACGGTGCGACCGGCGAGGTCGCACAGACGAGCGGGTACTCCGGCCAGACCGCCCCGATCACCGCGGGCGCCGACAACTACGGGGCGCTCGGCGCCTCCCTCGAGTGCGCGCACGTCGGCGACCGCCTCGCCGTCGCACTGCCGAAGAGCGCCCTGAGCTCCTCGACCACCGGCGACACGGGGACCTCGTCGACCAAGACCGAGGACGCCGTCATCGCCGTCATCGACGTCAAGAAGGCCTTCGACGCGCGTGCGACCGGCACGCCGCAGCTCGCCGGGGACGGGATGCCCGCCGTCGTCCTCGCGCCGTCGGGTGCGCCCGGCATCACGATCCCCTCGTGGTCCGCGCCGAAGTCGGACGAGACGCACCTGCTCCGCAAGGGGCACGGCGCCGAGCTCACCGACAAGGACACCGCCGTCATCAAGTACACCGCCGTGTCGTGGCCCGCTGACGGCACCGACGCCTCGGTGGCCGGCTCCAGCTGGACCGACGGCTCGGGCGCGCAGACCGTGCCGCTCGCCAAGGGCCAGGTGCAGGAAGGCGTCCGGAACGCCATCGTCGGGCACCGTGTCGGCGACCAGGTGCTCACGATCGTGCACCAGCAGGGCGCGGCGTACGCGTACGTGATCGACGTCCTCGGGAAGATCTCCGCCTGACCCTCCCGGACCGTCCACGGACCGCGGCGCGGGTGCACTCCGGTGCACCCGCGCTGCCGTAGGATCGGCTCGTGCCAGCGACCCGTGTGCCCCGTGTGCCTGCCGAGGAACGGCTGTTCAGCCTGGTGCTCGCGCTGCTCTCGACGGAGTCCGGGCTGACGAAGTCCGAGATCCTGGCCAACGTGCAGGGCTACAGGCAGCGGTTCACGACGGGCGGCGACAACGCCTCGCTGGAGCGCCAGTTCGAGCGCGACAAGGACGACGTCCGCGAGCTGGGCATCCCGCTCGAGACCATCGAGACCCCGGGTGCCGCCGGCAACAACCAGACGCTCCGCTACCGGATCCCGAAGGGCGAGTACGACCTGCCCGTCGACGTCCGCTTCACGCCGGACGAGTCCGCGCTCCTGTCCCTCGCCGCGATGGCCTGGCGCGAGGGGGCGCTCTCCGCCGACTCCCGTCGCGGCCTGCTCAAGGTGCGGTCCGCCGGATCCGAGGACGACGGCGCCGGGGCCCTCGGCGTCGACGCGTACGCCCCGCGTCTCCGCGCCCGTGACGTCGCCTTCGAGCCGCTGCGCTCGGCGCTCGACCGGTCCGCCGCGGTCCGCTTCGACTACATCACGCCGGGGCAGCACGAGCCGCGTCGGCGTGCGGTGGCCCCGGTCGCCCTCGTCCAGCACGGCGGCCGCTGGATGCTCGCCGCGCACGAGTTCGCGACGGACAGCGAGAAGAACTACCTGCTCTCCCGGATCGTCGGGCCCGTCGCCCAGTACGAGGTCGGGCAGCACCCGGCCCCGGCCGGCGCGGGCGAACGCGCACTGGCGGAGCTCGAGCGCATCTGGGCGGCACGCACCGCCCGGATCCGGGTCGCACCGGGGTCGGACGCCGAACGTCGGCTCGCCCGCCGGCGGGACACCGAGACCGATGACGACGGCGTCCTCGTCCTGCACCACGTCGACCCCCAGATCCTCGCCGAGGAGCTCGCCGCCTTCGGGCCCGAGGTTCGCGTGCTCGAGCCGGACGACCTGCGCGACCGGGTGACCGAGCGCCTGCGCGCCCTCGTCGCTGACCACGCCGACGCACCGGCACCCGCC
>NZ_MJGQ01000001.1:51941-133470 GCF_001865095.1 Curtobacterium sp. MCBA15_013
CGCACCGGCACCCGCCGACCACGCCGAGCCCGCCGCCGACCAGGACGGGAGCCCCCGTGGCTGAGCAGCAACCACTCCAGGCGCAGGACAAGCTCGCGTTCCTGCTCGCCCTCGTGCCGTACCTGATCGACCGCGAACGCGTCTCGGTCGCCGAGGCCGCTCGGCACTTCGGCGTCCCCGAGACCCGGATCCGCCGTGCCGTCGAGCTCATCGCGGTGTCCGGCGTCCCCGGCGAGACGATGCAGTACCAGCACGGCGACCTGTTCGACATCGCGTGGGACGACTTCGACCAGAACGACATGATCGTGCTGACGAACCTCGTCGCGATCGACGACTCCCCGCGGCTCTCGGCGCGCGAGGCGTCGGCCCTCATCGCCGGGTTGCAGTACCTGTCCGCCCTGCCCGAGGCCGCCGACCGCGACGCGATCCGCGCGCTCATGGCGAAGCTGTCCCGCGGTGCCGGTGGCGCGGCCGCGAACGTCGCCGTCGGGCAGGACCTGCACGACGTCGCCCTCGCGGTCATCCGCAAGGCGATGGCCGACGGTCGCGGGCTCGCGTTCGAGTACGCCGGTCCGCGCACGCAGGGGAGCACCCGCCGCGTCGACGCGCTGCGCGTGGAGTCGATCGACACCGACTGGTACCTGCGGGCGTGGGACCTCGATCGCCAGGCCCTCCGGACGTTCCGGCTCGACCGGATGTCCGGTGTGCGGGTCGACGACCGCCCGGCGGAGAAGTCGATCGACGACGTGGTGATCCCGGACACGCTGTTCCAGCAGGCAGCCGAGGACGTGATCGTCACCGTCGAGCTCGACTCCTCGTCGCTGCCGCTCGTGGCCGACTTCCTCGCCGACACGGCGGACGCGCCCGACACCGACGGCCGGGTGCGCATCCGGCTGGCGGCGTCGAACGGCTTCGACGGTGTGGTGCGGCTCGTCGCGGGGCTGCCCGGTCGCGCGGTCGTGCTCGACCCGCCGGCTGCACGGGCCGCGGTGCGCGACTTCGCCGCGGCGGCCCTCGCCGCCGACTGAGCCGCGCGACCGCCGGACCGGCGCTGCGTGTCGCGCACGTCGAACCACGAAACCGACGTCGAACCGGCACCGCGACGTGGTTCGACGTCGGTTCCGTGGTTCGAACCGAGTGCGGACGCCGGACCGCGCGCGACCGCCGGACCGGACGCGCGTCGGCCCCGCCGCCGACGTGCCGACCGACGGACGGGAGGCGCGGTGCGGGCCCGCCCCGCGCCTCCAGGCCCGTGACCCTCCTGTGCGAACGCACGCCGCGGTCGACTGTCGGTCCCGACCCCGTAGGATCGACCCATGGCTTCGACGACCGCGCGCGGGCGAGCGAGGCGGACCGGGCGTCCGACGAAGGACGCCGAAGGCCGCATGTCGCTCGGGCAGCACCTCATCGAGCTGCGCAACCGCCTGTTCCGCGCAGTGATCGCGATCGTCGTCGCCGCGGTCGGTGGGTGGTTCCTCACCCCGTTCGTGCTCGACGCGCTCCGGTCCCCGGTCTCCCAGCTCGCCAAGGTCGGCGGGCACACTGCCGAACTGAACTTCCCGATGATCACGGGCGCGTTCGACCTGAAGCTGCAGATCGCCATCACGATCGGCATCGTCATCGCGAGCCCGGTGTGGCTCTACCAGATCTGGGCGTTCATCGTCCCGGCACTGGTGCGACGTGAGAAGCAGTACGTGTGGGGCTTCCTCGGCACCGCGATCCCGCTGTTCTTCGCCGGCTGCTGGTTCGGGTGGTACATCCTGCCGCACGTGGTCGGCATCCTCGGCAGCTTCGTGTCGAGCCAGGACACCTCGATCGTCGACGCCAAGGCCTACTACGACTTCGTCATCAAGCTCATCGTCGCCGTCGGCATCGCGTTCGTCCTGCCGGTGTTCCTCGTGCTGCTCAACTTCGTCGGCGTGCTGTCCGCGTCCTCGATCATCAAGTCCTGGCGCGTGGCGATCCTCTGCATCCTGGTCTTCTGCGCCATCGTGACGCCCAGCGCCGACGTCATCTCGATGTTCCTGCTCGCCGTGCCGATGATCGTGCTCTACGTCGCCGCGTGCGCGGTGGCCTGGCTCCACGACCGCCGGGTGGCGAAGCGCCAGGCGAAGCTCGACGAAGAGTACGGCCTGTGAGCACGACGGAGCCGAGCGCTGCCGAACGATTCCGGGCGGCGAAGGTCCGGAACCGGTCCCGCAACCTCGAACTCTTCCGCGCCGACCTGCGGTTCGACCTCGACCCGTTCCAGTTCGCCGCGTGCGACGCGCTCGACCAGGGGCGCAGCGTGCTCGTGGCTGCGCCGACCGGGGCCGGCAAGACGATCGTGGCCGAGTTCGCGATCTGGTTGGCGATGCGGCAGCCGACGGCGAAGGTGTTCTACACGACACCGATGAAGGCCCTGAGCAACCAGAAGTACGCCGAGCTCGTCGACGTCTACGGCGAGTCCGAGGTCGGGCTGCTGACCGGCGACACGAACGTGAACCCGCGGGCCCGCGTCGTCGTGATGACGACCGAGGTCCTGCGGAACATGATCTACGCGGACTCCGACCTGCTCGACGACCTCGCGTGGGTCGTCCTCGACGAGGTCCACTACCTCGCCGACCGGTTCCGCGGTGCCGTCTGGGAGGAGGTGATCCTGCACCTCCCGACTGAGGTCCGGCTCGTCTCCCTCAGCGCCACGGTCTCCAACGCGGAAGAGTTCGGCGACTGGCTGCAGACCGTCCGCGGCGACACCGACGTCATCGTCTCCGAGGACCGCCCCGTGCCGCTCGAGCAGCACGTGCTCGTCGGCTCGAAGATGGTCGACCTGTTCGACTCAAGCGGTGCCGCGGCGACGAACCGCGTCAACCCGGAGCTGCTCCGGCTCGTCGGCGGTGCCTCGCGCAGCGAACGGCACGGCGGCGGACACCGCGGCGGCCGGGGGCGCGGGGGCTACCACGATCGCCGTGGTCCGCGCACCGAGAAGCTGCACCGCGAGCGCATCGCCCACATGCTCGACGAGCGGATGCTCCTGCCCGCGATCTTCTTCGTGTTCAGCCGGAACGGGTGCGACCAGGGCGTCCGGAACGTCCTCCGGTCGGGGCTGTCGCTGACGACGGCGCAGGAGCGCAACGAGATCCGCGAGACGGCGGAGTACCACTGCCGCACCCTCCTCGACGAGGACCTCGCCGTGCTCGGCTACTGGGAGTGGCTCGAGGGCCTCGAGCGCGGCGTCGCGGCGCACCACGCGGGGCTCCTGCCGGCCTTCAAGGAGGTGGTGGAGGACCTCTTCCAGCGCAAGCTCCTCAAGGTCGTGTTCGCGACGGAGACCCTGGCGCTCGGCGTGAACATGCCGGCCCGCACGGTCGTCCTCGAGAAGCTCGAGAAGTTCAACGGCGAGGCCCGCGTCCCGATCACGCCGGGGGAGTACACGCAGCTCACCGGTCGCGCCGGGCGTCGTGGCATCGACGTCGAGGGGCACTCGGTCATCCAGTGGTCGGACGGCCTCGATCCCCAGGGCGTCGCGTCGCTCGCGAGCCGCCGCACCTACCCGCTGAACTCGTCGTTCAAGCCGACCTACAACATGGCCGTGAACCTCATCGACCAGTTCGGTCGGCAGCGCACGCGCGAGGTCCTCGAGACGTCGTTCGCGCAGTTCCAGGCCGACCGTTCGGTCGTCGACCTCGCGCGGAAGGTCCGGTCGCAGCAGGAGTCCCTCGACGGCTACCAGCAGGCGATGCAGTGCCACCTCGGCGACTTCACCGAGTACGCGGCCCTGCGCCGCGAACTGTCCGACCTCGAGCGGACGAACGTCCCCGGCGGGCGCGAGGCCTCGCACGGCGCCCGGGCCGAACGGCAGGCCGCCATCACGGACGTCCGACGGCGCATGCGGCGGCACCCCTGCCACGCCTGCCCCGATCGAGAGGCCCATGCGCGCTGGTCCGAGCGCTGGTACAAGCTCAAGCGCGCCAACGACAAGCTCCTGCAGCAGATCCGTTCCCGCACGGGTGCGGTCGCGACCACGTTCGACCGGGTCACGAACGTGCTCCTGCAGCTCGGCTACCTGGTCGACACCGGCAACGGCGAGGCCACGGTCGCCGCTGGCGGGCGTCGGCTGCAGCGGATCTACGGTGAGCGCGACCTGCTCGTCGCCGAGTGCCTCGAGGCGGGCGTCTGGAAGGACCTCACCCCGGCGCAGCTCGCCGCGATGGCCGCGACGATCGTCTACCAGCCCCGCCGAGAAGACGCGCCCGGCACCGAGCACGCCCTGCCCCGCGGGGCGTTCCGTCCGGCACTCGACGAGACCCTCACGATCTGGTCCCGACTCGACGACATCGAGCGTGACGCCCGCCTCGCCGGGTCGCAGCCGCCGACCCCGGCCGCCGCGGTCGGCATGTTCCGCTGGGCGTCCGGCTCCGCGCTCGACGACGTGCTGCGCACGCTCGACCTGCCGGCCGGTGACTTCGTGCGCTGGTCCAAGCAGGTCATCGACCTGCTCGACCAGATCCGGAACGCCGGCGACGACGACCTCGCCCAGACCGCACGGCGGGCGACGGACGCGGTGCGCCGCGGCATCGTCGCCTACGCGGCTGTCTGACAGGAGGCACGGTGCCGGTTCCCGAGTCCGACGTGCGCCCGCAGGGCGCCGCCTCCACTGCCTCCGTCGCCTCTGGTCAGGACGCGACCGCTGGGCGTGGGTCCGCGGCGGGCGGTCGCGGCTCCGCCGTGCGCCCGCCGGCGGGCCGCCGGTCCGACTTCGCCGCCCTGCCGCTCGCGCAGGCGTTCCCGCTCGCCGTCATCGGGGGCGTGCTGTTCGCACTCGCCTTCCCGTCGCCGGGCTGGTGGTTCCTCGCCTACCCCGCACTCGCGTGCATGCTGCTCGCCGCGATGGGCCAGCGTGCCCGGCGCGCCGCCTGGCTCGGGTACGTCTCCGGCGCGGCCTTCTGGATCCCCGCGATCTCGTGGGCCGGCCGCTACCTCGGCCCGGTCCCGTGGTTCGCGCTCGCGCTGTTCGAAGCCGCGTTCTTCGCCCTCGGCAGCGTCGCGATCGCCCTCGCGTACCGCTGGGTGGCGCGTGTCGTGCCGTCCACCGCCGGACGCGTGTGGGGCCTCCCGGCCGTCGTCGCCGCGCTCTGGACCGGACGCGAGTGGTTCTCGGGGAGCTGGCCCTACGGCGGCTTCGCCTGGGGGCGGGTCGGTCTCTCGCAGTCGCAGGGCCCGTTCACGCACCTGGCTGCCTACGTGGGCGTGCTCGGGGTGACGTTCGTCGTCGTGTACTGCGTCGCGGTCGTCGTGTCGCTCGCCCTGGTCGTGCCCCGCGGTCCCGGCCGGGCCGTCCTGGTGCCCGTCCGCGTGGCGACGGCGGGACTGCTCGTCGCCGCCGTGCTCGCCGTGCCCGCGTGGCCGACCGCCACCGACGGCACGATCCGGATCGAGTCGGTGCAGGGCGACGGCCCCGCCGGGTACTTCGACCGGGCGGCGCCGGGCGCGGTGCTGAGCGCGCAGGTCGCGGCGACCGACGTCGAGGCGAAGGGGGTCGACCTCGTGGTCTGGCCCGAGGGCTCCGCCGAGTTCGATCCGCGCCAGCAGCCGGTGATCGCGTCGGCCCTTAACCAGGTCGTCGACTCCGTCGGGGCGCCGATCGTCGCCGGCGCCATCACGCAGACGTCCTCGGGGGTCCTGCACAACACCTCGTTCGTGTGGACGAAGGACGGCTGGCAGTCGTCCTACGACAAGAAGCGCCCGGTGCCCTTCGGCGAGTACGTCCCGGACCGCTGGTTCTTCTCGAAGCTCGCGCCGTCGCTCATCGGGCTGCTGCAGCGCGACTACACCCCGGGGACGAAGCCGAACGTGCTGTCGGTCGCCGGCGTCCGGGCGGGCATCGCGATCTGCTTCGACATCGTCGACGACGGCCTCGCCACCGACATGGCGCGCGGGGGAGCGCAGGTCATCCTGGCACAGACGAACAACGCGGACTTCGACGGCACCGACGAGAACCTGCAGCAGCTGGAGATCGCTCGGATGCGGGCGATCGAGACCGGTCGGTCGCTCGTGAACATCTCCACCGTCGGGGCGTCGCAGGTCATCGACCCGACCGGACGGACGATCGACCGGGTGCCGGCGTACACCGCGACCTCGATGATCACGGACGTGCCGCTCGGGACCACCACCACCCCGGCGACCCTGGCGTCCGGATCGATCGCGCTCCTGCTCTCGCTCGGCGGGCTCCTCACGCTGCTCGCCTGCGCGCCCTGGGGCCGCCGCGGGACTGCTCGCCGCGCCTGACCGCCCCGGCCGCGGCTCCGCACTGGGAGAGGACTGTGAATGCGCCGGTCCGGGAGTGCGGGCGCGTGGGACAGTGTTGTGGAGGGCAGACGAGCGAGAGGAGCACACACATGGCTGATCGGAGTCTCCGCGGCATGCGGCTCGGGAGTCAGAGTCTCCAGAGCGAAGAGGGCGTCGAGCTCTCGGACCGCAAGCGTGCGGTCTACCAGACGGAATCAGGGGAGACGTTCGACATCGTCTTCTCGGCGGATGCAGACGTCCCCCAGACGTGGTCGGAGCCCCGCTCCGGTCGCGAAGGACGACTCCTCGGTGACGACGGCATCCCCGTCGAGGTCGCCGAAGAGGACGTCAAGGCCCCTAGGACCCACTGGGACATGCTGCTCGAGCGACGCTCGCGTGAAGAGCTCGAGGAGCTCCTGCAGGAGCGACTGCAGTTCCTGCGCGCACGACGCGGCGCCTGACCCGCACACGACGACGACGCCCGCTCCGGTCTCCCGGGGCGGGCGTCGTCGTCGTGGTGGCGGTCAGCGGCGGCCGGAGCCGTCGCTCGTGCGGTGCCCGGAGGCGTCGGGGCCGGCGTCGGTCGCGCTCCCGTGGTGCTCGTCCTTCGCTGCGTCGCGGAGCTCGTCGGCCGCGGCCTCGTCCGACGCCGCGAGGTGCGCGTCGACGCTCTTGTTCGACTCGGCGAGACGCTGGTCGAGCTCGGACTCGGGGACGATGTCCGCCGCCGTGGCGTCCGGGCGGGGGACCGAACCGGCCGCGGCGTCGGCGGCCGCGCTGTTCGCCAGGCTCTCGTTCGCGAGCTTGGAGATCCGCGACAGGAAGTCGCCCCCGGCGCCGCCGCCGGCGATCGGTCCGCTGCCGGTGCGCCCGGCGGTGAAGCCCTTCGCGATGCCGGACAGTGCCTCGGTGAACTCGCTCGGGATCATCCAGAGCTTGTTCGCGGTGCCCTCGGCGATCTTCGGCAGGGTCTGCAGGTACTGGTAGGACAGGAGCTTGTCGTCCGGGTCACCGGTGTGGATGGCGTCGAACACCGTGGCGATCGCCTGCGCTTCACCCTCGGCGCGGAGGACCTGGGCCTTCGCGTCACCCTCGGCCGCGAGGATGGCGGCCTGCCGCTGCCCCTCGGCCTCGAGGATCTGGGACTGCTTCGTCCCCTCGGCCTGCAGGATGGCGGCACGACGGCTGCGCTCGGCACGCAGCTGCTGCTCCATGGCGTCCTGGATCGACACGGGCGGCTCGATCGCCTTGAGCTCGACGCGGCCGACGCGGATGCCCCACTTGCCGGTCGCCTCGTCGAGCACGACGCGGAGCTGGCCGTTGATGTTGTCGCGGCTGGTCAGGGCCTCTTCGAGGTTGAGGCCACCGACGACGTTGCGGAGCGTGGTGGTCGTGAGCTGCTCGACAGCGCCGAGGTAGTTGGCGATCTCGTAGGTGGCGGCGCGGGCGTCGGTGACCTGGAAGTAGACGACCGTGTCGATCGAGACCACCAGGTTGTCCTCGGTGATGACGGGCTGCGGCGGGAAGGACACGACCTGCTCGCGCATGTCGAGCAGCGGCCGGAGTCGGTCGATGAACGGCACCAGAAGGTTCAACCCGGGGTTGAGGGTCTTGTGGTACTTCCCGAGGCGTTCGACGATCCCCGCGGTCGCCTGCGGCACGATGCGGATCGCGCGGGACAGGACGACGATCACGAAGATGACGACGACGAGGATGAGGACGAGTAGTGCGATCGTCCCGGCTGAGATGGTCACGAGGTGGCCCTTTCTCCGAGGCGGACGACAGCCGTCGACCCCTCGATGGACTCGACGACCACGGGGGTCCCGAGCGGCGGTGTTCGGTCTGTGGCGTCGGCGGAGATGCGGGCGCTCCAGGTCTCGCCGTTGGCCAGGCGGACCTGGCCGGGGGCGGACGCGGTGAAGGCGACGGCGACCGTGCCCGGCAGCCCGATGAGTCCCTCGACGTTGGTGCGGTGCGGGTCGGCGTTCCGACCGAGTGCCGTCAAGAGCCGCGGCCGGACGACCGACAGCAACAGCAGGGCGACGCCCGCGGCGATGATGGCCGACAGCCACCACGGTGCGCCGAGCAGTGCGGCGACCAGCCCGCCGGCAGCACCGGCCGCGAGCATGATGAAGATGAAGTCGAGCGTGAATATCTCGACCACGCCCAGCAGGAGCACCAGTCCGATCCAGATGACGGTCTGGATCCAATCGATCCCGTTCACGCGATCTCCCTCCCTCGGTCGCGCGCGGCTGCTCGCTGCGTCGCGACGGCCGGTCCAACTCCGTTCAACATATCAAGTCCGTGCTGTGTCCGCGCGGTGGTTGGTAGGCTCGTCGGCGGCCGACCCGCCGAACCAGACCTGGAGAACACGACTGTGAGCAACCCCCTCGCCCCCGGATCCCTCGCCGACAAGCGCGCCCTCGTCACGGGTTCGTCCCGCGGCATCGGCGCCGACACCGTCGGGTACCTGGCCGAGGCCGGCGCCAAGGTCGTCGTGAACTACCGCAACAAGGCCAAGCGTGCCGAGCAGATCGCCGAGAAGATCGTCGCCGCGGGCGGGTCGGCACTCGCCGTCGGTGCGGACCTGACCGACCACGACTCCGTCCAGGCGATGGTCGACACCGTCGTGCAGGAGTGGGGCGGCATCGACCTGCTCGTGCTCAACGCCTCCGGTGGCATGGAGTCCGGCCTGGGCGAGGACTACGCGCTGCGCCTGAACCGCGATGCGCAGGTGGACATGCTGCAGACCGCCGTGCCGCACATGCCCGCCGGATCGCGCGTCGTGTTCGTCACGAGCCACCAGGCCCACTTCGTCGAGACCGCCGAGACGATGGACGAGTACGTCCCCGTCGCCAAGAGCAAGCGGGCCGGCGAGCTCGCCCTCCGCGAGCTCGTGCCGCAGCTCGACGCGGCGGGCATCGAGTTCGTGGTCGTCTCCGGCGACATGATCGAGGGCACGATCACCGCCACGCTCCTCAACCGCCTCAACCCGGGCGCGATCGAGGGCCGCCGTGCCGAGGTCGGCAAGCTCTACAGCGTCTCCGAGTTCGCCGCCGAGATCGCCGCGGCCGCGATCGAGCCGATCCCCGCCGACCACACCAAGCTCGTCGGCGACGTCAGCGGCTTCGTCGGCTAACGTCGGACGGGTGACTGCGAAGCCCGGCCTGCGCCGCACCTCCCGGATCATCCTGCTCGACCCCGACGGTCGGGTGTTCCTGATGGACACCAACTCCCCGTCGTCGGACGGAGCGCACCGCTGGATCACGCCCGGCGGCGGTGTCGACCCCGGCGAGGACCACCGCGACGCCGCGATCCGCGAGCTGCGCGAGGAGACCGGCATCGTCATCGACGACCCGGGGGAGCCGGTGTGGTCGTGGGACTTCACCGTCGAGTGGGACCTGGCCGACCACGACCGCGGCCACGCGGAGTTCTACGTCGTCCGGACGCGGGGTTTCACGCTGTCGGACGCCGAGTGGACCGACGACGAGCGCGTGGACATCCTGCGGTCCCGATGGTGGACGGCCGACGAGCTCGACGCCACCGGCGAGCCCTTCGAGCCCGCCGAGCTCCCGGGCCTCGTCCGCACCCACGCGCCGTCCTGACGCGCCGGCTCGTTCCGGTGCGGAACCGTCCTGTGGAACGTCACACGTCACCGCTACCCTGTGGGCATGGAACCGAGTGCCGAGCACGCCGCTGACACCCACGACCGCATCCGGGTGCGTGGTGCACGTGAGAACAACCTGCGCGACGTCGACGTCGAGCTCCCGAAGCGTCGCCTGACCGTCTTCACCGGCGTGTCCGGGTCGGGCAAGAGCTCACTGGTCTTCGCGACCATCGCGGCGGAGTCGCAGCGCATGATCAACGAGACGTACAGCGCGTTCCTGCAGGGCTTCATGCCGTCGCTCGCACGCCCCGACGTCGACGTGCTCGACGGCCTCACCACCGCGATCGTCGTCGACCAGGAACGCATCGGCGCCGATCCCCGCTCGACGGTGGGCACCGTGACGGACGCCAACGCCATGCTCCGCGTGCTGTTCAGCCGCCTCGGGACGCCCCACATCGGTGGCCCGAACGCGTTCTCCTTCAACCTCGCGACGGTCACGGCCGGCGGTGCCATCACCGTGCAGAAGGGCAAGGACGCCAAGGCGGAGAAGGTCTCGTTCTCACGGCTCGGCGGCATGTGCGCCGACTGCGAAGGCCGCGGCACGGTCACCGACATCGACCTCACGCAGCTGTTCGACGACACGAAGTCCCTGTCGGACGGGGCGATCACGATCCCCGGGTACGGCACGGACGGCTGGAACGTCCGGATGTTCGCCGAGTCCGGGTACTTCGACAAGGACACGCCGATCCGTGACTTCACGGACGCCGAGCGCCAGGACTTCCTGTACCGCGAACCGACGAAGCAGAAGATCGCCGGCATCAACATGACGTACGAGGGGCTCGTCCCGCGCGTGCGGCGCTCGTTCCTGCAGAAGGACCGCGAAGCGATGCAGCCCCACATCCGGGCCTTCGTCGACCGCGCGGTCACCTTCACCACCTGTCCGGCCTGCGGTGGCACCCGGCTGAACGACGTCGCACGGTCGTCGACGATCGCCGGCAAGAGCATCGCGGACGTCTGCGCGATGCAGATCACCGACCTCGCCGCCTGGCTACGGGGTATCGACGAACCGACCGTCGGGCCGTTGCTCGACGGCCTGCGGGACGCGGTCGACTCCTTCGTCGAGATCGGCCTCGGGTACCTCTCGCTCGACCGTCCCACTGGGACCCTGTCCGGGGGAGAGGGGCAGCGCGTCAAGATGGTGAAGCACCTCGGGTCGTCCTTGAGCGACGTCACCTACGTCTTCGACGAACCGAGCACCGGGTTGCACCCCCACGACATCGAGCGGATGAACGGGCTCCTGCTCCGCCTCCGCGACAAGGGCAACACGGTGCTCGTCGTCGAGCACAAGCCCGAGGTCATCGCGATCGCGGACCACGTCGTCGACCTCGGGCCGGGTGCGGGGACGAACGGCGGGGCGCTCTGCTACGAGGGGCCGGTCGACGGGCTCCGCACGAGCGACACGGTCACCGGTCGCCACCTCGACGACCGGGTGTCGGTGAAGGACGTCGTGCGCGAACGCACCGGCGTCCTCGAGATCCGCGGCGCCGACGCGCACAACCTGCAGGGTGTGGACGTCGACGTGCCGACCGGGGTGCTCACGGTCGTGACGGGTGTCGCGGGCTCCGGCAAGAGCACGCTCATCCACGGGTCGATGTCACCGCGCGACGGTGTCGTCGCGATCGACCAGGGCGCGATCCGCGGCTCCCGGCGGAGCAACCCGGCGACGTACACGGGGCTGCTCGAGCCGATCCGCAAGGCCTTCGCGAAGGCCAACGGTGTGAAGCCCGCCCTGTTCAGCGCCAACTCCGAGGGTGCGTGCCCGGCCTGCAACGGCGCGGGGGTCATCTACACGGACCTCGGCATGATGGCCGGCATCGCGACCCCGTGCGCAGAGTGCGGCGGGAAGCGATTCGACCAGTCGGTGCTCGAGTACCGGCTCGGGGGGAAGGACATCAGCGAGGTCCTCGCGATGCCCGTGGCCGACGCTGCGGCGTTCTTCGCGACGGGGGAGTCGAGGATCCCCGCGGCGCACGCGATCCTCGCCCGGCTCGTCGACGTCGGACTCGGGTACCTGACGATCGGCCAGCCGCTGACGACCCTGTCCGGCGGCGAGCGGCAGCGGCTCAAGCTCGCGACGCACCTCGGCGACCCCGGCGGGGTGATCGTGCTCGACGAGCCGACGACCGGGCTGCACCTGGCGGACGTCCAACAGCTGCTCGGGCTGCTGGACGGCATGGTCGAGGCCGGGCGCACGGTCGTCGTGATCGAGCACCACCAGGCCGTGATGGCACATGCCGACTGGGTCATCGACCTCGGGCCCGGCGCCGGCCACGACGGCGGCCGCGTCGTGTTCGAGGGCACGCCGGCCGAGCTCGTCGCGGCTCGGTCGACGATCACGGGGGAGCACCTGGCGGCCTACGTCGGAGCCTGAGGCGGGGGACAGGTCCGGAAGGAGTACCTGAACACCAGCTGGCCGAACGGTCTACCGTCCTGACTGACGCTCATGCTTGGGCCACCCCGCCCGCGGCTACCCGGTCGCATGACGAGCGTTCACGACGAAGGAGACCTCATGGCCGACCAGACCGGTGGACCGAACTACCCCGCAGCGAACACGCCCGGTGCAGCACCGGCCGGCACGGGTGGCGGACTCGCCATCGCGAGCCTCGTCCTTGGCATCATCGGTGTCGTCGGTGGCATCTTCCTGGCGATCATCGGTGTGATCGCCGGCATCATCGGGCTCGTCCTCGGCATCCTGGCTCGCCGACGCGCGTCCGGTCGGGGGATCGTCCTCGGCGGCATCATCCTGTCGGCCATCGCGATCGTCATCGGCATCGTCGGCTACATCCTCACCGCGGTCGTGTTGTCCCAGGCCTGAGTCCACATCGCCGCTGGCGTCTGACCGGGGATCACCGTCCCGAGTCGGCGCGCATCGGTACGCCAGCGAGGCGGGTCGGCAGCGATGCCGATCCGCCTCGCTGGCGTTCGGCGTCCGCGCGTCGCATCCCCGTCCCCTCGTCGCGACGCCACGGCGGACGGGAGGCGCGGGTCGGGCCCGCACCGTTCCTCCTGGACCACGCAACGCGTGTTCCGGACCGCCGGACGCGCGCCCAGGTCGGTCCGCGTAGCTTCCGCCACATGAGCTACAGCCAGCCTGACCCTGCCGAGGAGACCACCCACAGCGAGGAGCCGGAGCAGCCGGACACGGACCAGGAGAACCTCGAGGAGCAGGGCGGCGAACACGCCTCGCTCGAGATCGACACAGACGACGTCCCGACGAGCGTCGATCCGCAGTCCTGATCGCACGGCGGCGCGGTTCACCGGTCAGACGGCCCGTTCCGTCGCCTGCAGCAGGGCACGAACGAGCTCGACGTAGTCCAAGCCGACCGCCGCGAACATCCGGGGCACCTGCGACTGCTCGGTGAACCCCGGCGCGGTGTTCACCTCGTTCAGCACGACGCCGTCGTCGGTGAGGAAGAAGTCGAACCGCGCGACGCCCGCGCACCCGAGCGTGTCGTAGAGGATCCGGGCTGCGTGGTCGATCGCTGCCTCGTCGGAGGCAGACAGCGCCGCCGGCACCGTGAACCGTGCGGTCCCGTCGTACTTCTCGGTGCGCCCGAACACGTCTCCGTCGGCGACGCCGATCTCCAGCGTGGCGCCGGTGCGGAGCGCCCCGGCGTCGTCGCGGAACACGGCGATGTCGATCTCGCGCCCGGTGATGAACGTCTCGACGAGCACGTCGGTGCCTGCGGCCCGGGCATGTGCAACGGCAGCCGCGTACGCGTCGGGCGTCCGGACCACCGTCACGCCGTTGCTCGACCCACCGGTCGTCGGCTTCACGACGAAGGGCGGCCGCAGGGGCACCGGGCCGATCTCGTCTCCAGCGCGGATCAGCACACCCGGCGCCGTGCGGACGCCGACGGCCTCGGCCACGGTCTTCGTGACCCACTTGTCCATGCCGAGTGCGCCGGCGCGGACGGGGGAGCCGACCACCGGTACGCCGATCATCGTGAGGAAGCCGGCGACCGCGCCGTCCTCACCGTGGACACCGTGGAGCACCGGGAACGCCGCGCGGCACGACGTCAGCACGGCAACGGCGTCCGCGGGGGACAGCACGGCACCGTCCGTGTGCCGCCAGCCGCCCGTCCGGTCGATCGTCAGGGGCACCGCGTCGAAGCCGAGGGCCCGGACGGCTCGCGTGACCGCGGCCGCGGATGCGAGCGAGACCTCGTGCTCGTCGTTCGCGCCGCCTCCGACGACCGCGATCCGCGTCGGCGCCGTGGGGGTGTGGGAGTCGTGGCGATCAGGCAACGGTGGCCTCCGGGGTGGTGACGGTGCGGTGGACCCGGGCGGCGCGCGTGCCGATGCGGGTGACGATCTCGTGCTCGATGGTGTCGGCCCAGCCCGCCCAGTCGTGGACGGTCGGCTCGCCGTCGAGGCCGCGGCCGAAGAACGTGACGGTCTCGCCGAGCTCCAGCCGGTCGTCGCCGGTGTCCACGACGACCATGTCCATCGAGAACCGGCCGACGAGCGGTCGACGGCGTCCGCGCACCTGGACCTCGGCCCGCTCGGACGCCGCACGGGGGAGTCCGTCGCCGTAGCCCAGGGGGAGCAGCGCGAGGGTGGTCCGACGGTCGACGACGTGGTCGAGGCCGTAGCCGACGCCGGCCCCGGGGCCGATCACCCGGGAACCGACGACCGGAGCCGTCAGGGAGAGCGTCGATTGCAGGTCCGTCGAGGTCCGGGATGGGTCGATCCCGAAGAGCCCCGCACCGATGCGGTGCAGACCATGGCGGCCGCCGACCCCGGTGACGGTCGCTGCCGTGGCGGCGAGGTGCGTGACGAAGCCGGACAGTCCGCGGCGCCGGGCGGTGCGGACGGCGTTGTCGAACAGCAGCCGTTCGCGCGTGTTCTGCGGGTCGTCGGGCTGGTCGGCGCAGGACATGTGGCCCATCACCCCGACGACCCGGACCGTGCCGAGCCGCTCGAGCTCGCGTGCGGCGGTGCACAGCGACGGCCACGACCCGGGATCGGCACCGTCGCGGGCCATCCCGACGTCGACGTGCAGGTGGACCCGGGCACGGCGTCCGGTCCGGACTGCTGCACGGCTGACGGCACTGAGCAGCTCGGCGCTCGGGACGGCGATGTCGACGTCGGCGAGCAGCGCACCGTCGAAGTCCGCGTCGACCGGGTTGAGCCAGCTGAGCACCGGCGCGTCCGTCACGGTTGCCCGGACGGCGATCGCTTCGTCGATGGTGGTCACGCCGATCGACGTCGCCCCGGCGGCGAGGACCGACCGGGCGATCGCCCCGTGGCCGAACCCGTCGGCCTTGAGGACGGCCATGACGCCGCCGTCCGTCCGGTCGGCGAACACGGCGGTGTTCGCGCGGACGGCGTCGTCGTGGACGACGAGCTGTGGGCGCGACGGTGTCATGCCTGCCTCCTGGAGATCGCTACCGAACTGATATGCATGATATCGATGATCACCGACACCACGGAGGAAGTCATCGGTCGTGGGGATGACGTCGCGCGCCGCGCGACCCAAGCGGTCGATGCCGCGCGGATGACGGCCGTCGCTGCTGCACGAGGGACGGGAGGCGTGGCTGGCGTGAGCAGACCAGCTGCGGTGATCCGCGCCTCCTGGCCCCACTCGCCGCGCGCCGATAATGCATATTATGTCAACTCAGAACCATCCGGCCGCGCTGCAGTCGCACTCTGGTGGCCGACGCCACTCCCCTCTAGCATCGCCGTCATGAGCACCGAGCGGTGCTCGGAAGCGGCGGTGTCCGATGCGGAAGCTCGTCCTCAAGATGTCGATGTCCCTCGACGGTTTCGTCGCAGGTGCACGTGCGGAGTCCGACTGGATGTTCCGCGCCGCGAGTCCGGACTCGGCCGCGTGGGTGCTCGACACCGTGTCCGGCGCCGGTGTGCACGCGTTCGGTCGTCGGACATTCGAGTCCATCGCCGGCTTCTGGGCGAACGCGACGACGCCCGTCGCCGGTGCGATGAACACCGTCCCGAAGGTCGTCTTCACCCGCCAGGCCGGGTTCGATCCCGCCACGGTCGACACGGGTGGGGCCGACTCCCCCGCGGCGGCGACCTGGACCGGTGCCCGGGTGGCGAACGGCGACCTCGTGGCGGAGGTCGACCGGCTGCGGGCCGAGGACGGCGCTGACGTCCTCGCACAGGGCGGGACGGACTTCTGCCGGAGCCTGGTGGCTGCGGGCCTCGTCGACGAGTACCGCCTGGTGGTCCTGCCGGTGGTGCTCGGGACGGGTGACGGGATCTTCTCGGGGCTGCAGGACGAACTCGACCTGACGCTGATCAGCTCGACGGTGTTCGACGGTGGCGCGAAGGCGGACGTGTACCGACCGAAGCGCTGAGGGCGGTCTCCGGCGCTCAGAACACCGCGACCGTCATGCCCGCCGACGTCGCCGGCCGGTCCATCGCGAGGATCGCCTCGGGCAGCTCGTCGAACCCGATCGTCCGACCGATCGACTCCGACGGGCGGAGACGACCGGCGACGACGTCGTCGAGCATCGCGGCGTACTCCCCCACCGATATCCCGTGACTGCCGAGCAGCTCGAGCTCGTCGCCGATGACGCGGCCCATCGGGATCGCCGGCACGGCCTCGTCGTCGAGCAGCAGCCCGACCTGGACGTGCCGACCCCGAGGCCGCAGTGCGGCGACCGCGGCGACCGACGTGGCGCGGCTGCCGAAGGCGTCCACGGACACGTTGGCTCCGCCGCCCGTGACGGTCCGGACGGCCTCCCCGACCGCGTCGTCCATCGGCACCGCGACCGCACCGAGGGCTTCCGCACGCGCGAGCGCGGCGGGCGAGACGTCCACCGCGACGACCTTCGCTCCGGCGGCGACCGCGACGATGACGGTCGACAGTCCGACTCCCCCGCAGCCGAAGACGGCCACCCACTCGCCGGCGGCCACCCGTCCCCGGGCGTGCAGTGCGTGGTACGCGGTCCCGAAGCGGCATCCGAGTCCGGCGGCCTCAGCGAACCCGACGGCATCCGGCAGCGCGACGAGGTTGACGTCCGCGTGCGGGACCACCACGGCCTCGGCGTACGAACCGGGCAGCGTGAAGCCGGGCTGCTGCTGCTGGGTGCACACCTGCGTCGCACCGTCCAGGCACTGCTCGCACTCGCCGCACGCGAAGACGAACGGCGCGGTGACCCGGTCCCCCACGGCGAACCCGCGGACGTCGGGGCCGGCGGACGACACCACGCCGGCGAACTCGTGCCCGGGGACGTGCGGCAGGCGCACCGAGTCGTCATGCCCCTTCCACGCGTGCCAGTCGCTCCGGCAGACCCCGGTCGCGGCGACCCGGACGACCACCCCGTCGATCGGGGCGACCGGGTCCGGGACCTCGACGACCGCGGGGACGGAACCGAACTCGTCGTACTGGACTGCGCGCATCCGGCCATCCTGACAGACGGGAGCGCGCTGGCGGGCGCTCTGCGACCCGGCCACGGGACGGAGCGAGCTCGTCCGTCGGACGCGAGCCGTGCCTCCAGGCCGTCGCGCCCGCGGTGGGGACGCACTTGGTGAGTAGAAGGTGTCGGGTCCATCCGGCCGACCCGACATCTTCTGCTCACGAAGCGGCCGCGAGCCCCGCGGCGCCCGCCTCAGTACGCGACGCGCCCGTCGCGGTCGTGGAACTCCCCCGTGGGACCGTCCGCGCCGAGCGTCGCCAGCGCCACCGTGGCGTCCGTCCCCTCGGTCACGGTCTGGTGCCCGCCGAACCCGTTGAACTCTGTCGCCGTGTACCCGGGGTCGCTCGCGTTCACCCGGAACCCGGGCAGGTTCTTCGCGTACTGCACGGTCAGGGCGATGAGCGCCGCCTTCGACGCCGCGTACGGCACCGCCGGCACCGGGTACTCGTCCCGCCCCGGGGTCGTCAGCCACCGCGGGAAGCCCACACCCGAGGCCACGTTCACGATGACCGGGTTCGCCGACTCCCGCAGCAGCGGCAGCGCCGCCTGCGTCACGCGCACGACGCCGGTCACGTTCGTGTCGAGCACGGCTCCGATCGCAGCGGCGTCGAGGTCGTCGACCCCGAACGACGTCCCGAGGATGCCCGCGTTGTTCACGAGCACGTCGAGTCCGGGCAGTCCGGCGACCGCGCGCTCGACCGAGGACTGGTCGGTGACGTCCAGCTGGACGACGTGCGCGCCGAGGGCACGCGCCGCGTCCCCCGTGGCCGGATCGCGCATGCCGGCGTACACGGTGTGCCCGGCGTCGACGAGGCGACGGACGGTCTCGAGCCCGAGACTGCGGTTGGCTCCGGTGATGAGTGTCGTTGTCATGCGCCCAGCCTCCGCCCCCGTGGCCGGGTCCCCCAGGCACCGCTCGACAGTGGGACCACCAGTACCAGGCAGGCCGGGAGGCGCGGGTCGAGGATGGTGGGCATGAGCGAGTTCGCGAGTGTGCTGCGTTCCTGGCGCGACCGGGTCCGTCCCGAAGCGGTCGGCCTGCCGGCCGGGCCCGGTCGACGGACGCCGGGTCTCCGTCGCGAGGAGCTCGCTGCGCTCGCCGGGGTGAGCGTCGACTACGTCGTCCGCCTCGAGCAGGGACGCGCGACGAACCCGTCGCCGCAGTTGCTCGGCGCACTCGCCACCGCGCTCCGTCTCACCGAGGAGGAACGCGACCACCTCTGCCGCGTCGCAGGGGCCGCGCCGCCGTCGCGCCGGGTCGTCCCCCGGCACGTCACCCCGGGCGTGCAGCGCATCGTCGACCGCCTCGGCGACGTCCCCCTCGCCGTGTTCACCGCCGCGCACGACATCGTCCTGTGGAACGACCTCTGGGCAGCGCTCACCGGTGACCCCTCCCGGTACACGGGCATCGACCGGAACCTCGTGTGGCGACACTTCATGCACGGCCACGACGAGGTCGAGTGGGACGACGAGCACCAGGAGGAGTTCTCCAGCGACCTCGCCGCCGACCTCCGCGCCGCCGTCGGACGGTACCCCGCCGACCGGGACCTCGCCGACCTCGTGGCTCGCCTCCGCCGCGAGTCCCCCGAGTTCGAGCGCCGCTGGGACACCGGACGCGTCGCCGAGCACCGGGCGAGCCGCAAGCGCGTGCACTCCCCCGTCGGCCCGATCGAGATCGACTGCGACGTCCTGAGCGTGCCGGGTGGGGACCTCCGCATCGTCGTCTACACGGCCGTCCCCGGCACCGAGGACGCCGCGAAGCTCGACCTCCTGCGCGTCACCGGCCTGCAGGAACTCACGCCGAGCTGAGCACGACCAGTCGTTGGGTCGCCCGGGTCATCGCCACGTAGCGGTCGACCGGGGGCCACCGCTCCGGGTCCACCAGGACGACGAGGTCGAACTCGAGACCCTTCGTCGCCTCCGGGGACAGGGAACGGATCCGGTCCGTCCCCGCGTACCCGGCGTCGCCGACCACGCACGCGATCCCGTCGGCGCTCGCCGCGGCCCACGTGTCCAGGACCACGTCCCGCTCCTCGGCGGACCCGTACTGCACCGGCACGCCGGAGTCGCGGATCGAGGTCGGCACGTTCGCGTCCGGCACGGCTGCGCGGATGACGGGTTCGGCGACCGCCATCACCTCGGACGGCGTGCGGTAGTTTATCCGGAGACGCGCGGTCCGCACGTCCCGGAGCCCGATCCGGACGAGCCGGTCCTCCCACGACTCGGTGAACGGCTCCCGCGCCTGGGTCCGGTCCCCCACGACCGTGAGGCTCCGGCTCGGGCACCGCCGGAGCAGCATCAGCCACTCCGCGTCCGTGAGCTCCTGGGCCTCGTCGACGACGACGTGCGCGAACGGTCCCGCCAGGGCATCGACGTCCGGCGCCGCCGTCACCGCGTCGTCGTCGAGGCTGTTCCGCGCGTCCGCACCGCGCAGCATGCTCATGAGCTGCAGCTCGGAGTCGTCGTTCGCGACGAGGTCCTCGATCACCCGATCCATCCGCTCGCGTTCGGCGGCCCTGGCGGCCGCAGCACGACGCTCCCGGGCCGGAGCGGCCGGGTCCCCGATCCGTCGACGGGCGGCGTCGAGCACGGGCAGGTCGGACCGGGTCCACGCGCGGGCGTCCGGGCGGTGCAGGCGTGCGCGGTCGGCTGCGGTGAGGTCGGGCGCGCACCGCGCCAGGTGCTCGGGCACCGCGAGCAGGTCCGCGACCACACCGTCCGGGTCGAGCACGGGCCACGCCCGGCGGAACGCGTCACGCAGGACGTCGCTGTCGTCCACGGAGGCGCGGATCGCCCTGGGTGGGGCCGCTCCCGCCAGGCGGTTGGTCACGATCTCGAGCAGCGCCTCCCAGACGTCGGAGCGTGCGGCGTTGTGCGGGTCGCCCGGGTCCGCTGCGTCGAACGCGTCGGCCCAGTCGTCGGGCGTGATCGGCACGTCCGCCCAGTCCGTCTCGACGATGACCGTCCGCTCCGGCGGCTGCTCGTACCCGCGGACCGCACGCTCGACCGCCCGGGTCAGCGCCGTACCCGCCTTGATCGCCGCGACGTCCGCATCGGCCTCGTCGGGGACGTCGGCGCCCTCGGGCACCAGGTCCGTCACGGTCGCGAGCTGCACCCCGTCCTCGCCGAGTGCCGGCAGCACGTCCCCGACGTAGTCGAGGTGCCCGTGCGTCGGCCCGACGAACAGCACACCCCCGTGCCGCGGGGACACGCGTGGGTCGGCGTAGAGCAGGTACGCCGCCCGGTGCAGCGCGACGACGGTCTTGCCGGTCCCCGGACCGCCGTCCACCACGAGCGCTCCGGCGGAGTCCGCGCGGATCACGGCGTCCTGGTCGGACTGGATCGTCCCGAGCACGTCCCGCATCCGCGGGCTGCGGCTGGTGCCGAGGCTCGCGACGAACGCCGACTGGTCGTCCAGGGCTGCGGTGTGCAGCAGGCCCTCGTCGGTGAAGGCCTCGTCCCAGTAGTCCACGATCCGACCGCGCTGCCAGCGGTAGCGTCGCCGGCTCACCAGGCCACGGGGATCACCGTGCGACGCCGCGAAGAACGGTTCCGCGGTCGCCGAGCGCCAGTCGACCAGCAGCCGCTCGAGGTCCGCGTCGGTGAGCCCCGAGCGGCCGACGTAGACCGGCTGTGGGCGGTCGGCGAACACCATCCTCCCGATGCACAGGTCGAGCCCGTACCGCCGGAGTGCCGTGAGCTCGCGGGTGACACGGCGCACCTCGGCATCGCGCTCCACCGTGTACTCCCCACCGCCCGCTCGGGTTCGGCGGAGCTCGTCGAGGCGTCGGGTGAGCGTCGTGGTCGAGGCGTCGAGGGTGGCGGCGATCGCGGCGAAGTGCCGCTCGTCGTCGGCGATCAGGGCCGGATCGGCCTTGTCGGCGAGGCGTTCGGGGAGGTCGAAGACGGGGTACGGCGTTGACACGAGGGTCGATTGTGGGGCACGACGGGGGTCTTGCGGCAAGCCCCGGGTCCGGCCGTATCCTGGTCATGGCGGGAGGGGTCCGCCGTCTCGCGGCCGCCTTCCGCTACCGCGACCTGATCGCGTCGACGACGGTAGCGACCGTCGACGCGTCTGCCGTACGAGCACCGTCGACGATCACCGGCTCTTCCGTCTCGGGCGGTTCGAAGCTCGCGGCGTGCTCTGCGAGCACGGCGTCGGTGACGTCGGGTCGTGCCGGCTCGGTCCGGTTCGCGAGGACGCGTCGCCGTTGCAGCTCCGGGGCGATCCGCACCCAGACGAGGGCGAACGGTGCACCGGCGGCGGTCGCGGTGGCACGCCAGGCATCTCGGACGAATCGCGGAGAGCCCGTGTCGTCCACGATCACGTCGCGGCCGGACGCGAGCGATTCGCCCGCCCGCTCGTGCGCGATGGCGTTCGTCGTGGCCCACTCCTCCGGGGGGATGCCCTGGCCGCCGTCGAGGCCGCGCTCCTCGTTGATCCGGTCGAGGCCCAGCAGCGCTCCGTCCAGCGCGTCGGACAACCGGATCGCCAGCGTGCTCTTGCCCGAGAACGAGAGACCGCACATCAGCACCAGTGCCATGCCTGGACCCTACCGAGCCCGGGTGGAGCACTCCACCTCACCGCATGCTCGCAGTCGCCCACGCACGGTGGAGCGCAGCGACCTGGTCGGCTTCGGCCATGTCGGTGACGTCGAGGACGAGGTCCACCGCCGGCGGGACCGCGGTCATCCGGTGGAGCAGTTCGAACTCGTCGTCGGTGATGGACACCGGTCGTGTGGCGGCTCGCGCTCGGGCCCCCTCGAGGGTGATCGCCAGGTGCACGACGAAGCACTCCGGGAGTTCGGCGCGGTACACGGCGAGCGTCTCCGCGGTGAGGACGTCCGACGCGGTGACGGCGAAGCCCGCAGCGAGCAGGTTCCGGGCCAGGGCACTCACGTTGCGGGCGGCGAGTGCGTGCTGGGCACGGCCCTCCGATCCAGACCAGAGCGTCGCATCCCCGGCGATGACGATCTGGCGGACGTCGTCACCGTCGATGTACGCGCCGCGCGGTTCCGCGGCAGCGAGGGCACGACCGCAGGTCGTCTTCCCGACCGCCGGGCCACCCGAGAGGATCAGTGGTCGCATCGTGTCGTCCTTCCGTCCCGGTTGACGCTACCCAGGCCCGTGCGGCGCTGCGGCGGGAACGGTGGGTAGCGTGGTGGCCATGGACTGCTTCGCGAGCTGGCGCACCCGCCACTGAAGGCGACGGCCTCGCCGTCACGTACCGCCACACCGAGCACGGTGTGGCGCCTTCAGACTGCTCAGAGAAGAGGCACACCATGCACATCCGCGCCTGCACGCCCGACGATCTGCCCGCGCTCACCGAGCTGACGATCGAGACGTTCCGCCCGCTCCTCGCCGGCGACCTGGTCCGACTGCGCCCGGAGGTCACGGCACACGACCACGCGCACTGGGAGGACGACTACCGGCACGAGGTACCCGCGCTGCTCGACCCTGCCCAAGACCGGTTCATCACGCTGGCGGAGGACGACGACGGGCCACTCGGGTACGTCGGGTGGCACGTCACGAACGGCGCGTCCGGCCGGCTGGAGATGGTCGCCGTCCACCCGCGTGCCCGACGACGAGGAGTCGCACGGGCACTGTGCACGACCGTCCTCCGCTCACTCGGCGACCGCGGGGTCGAGGTGGTGCACATCGGCACGGGCGGGGACGCCTTCCACGCCCCGGCGCGAGCACTCTACGAGTCACTCGGCTTCACGCCGTACCCCACGGTCGACTACGCCCGCACCCTGCCGACCGGGCGCCCGGTCACGCCGCGGTGAACACCAGCGACGCGTTCTGCCCACCGAAGCCGAACGAGTTGTTCAGCGCCGTCCGGATCGGCACCTCCCGCGCGGACCCGGCGACCACGTCGAGCTCGACCGCCGGGTCGAGGTGCTCCAGGTTCAGCGTCGCCGGCACGAGCCCGGTCTCGATCGCCCGCACGGCCAGGATCGACTCGACGGCCCCGGCTGCCCCGAACATGTGCCCGATGGCCCCCTTCGGCGCGGTCACGACGGCCCCGGTGCCGACGGCGCGAGCGATCGCAGCGGCTTCGCCGACGTCCCCGACGGGCGTGCTGGTCGCGTGCGCGTTGACGTGGTCGATGTCGTCGCCCGTCAACCCGGCCATCCGGATCGCCGCGGTCATCGCCCGCTCCTGCTCGGACCCGTCCGCCAGGGGCGCGGTGATGTGGAAGGCGTCCGAGGTGATGCCCCATCCGGCGAGGGTCCCGTGCGAGCGCTGGGTGCGGGCAGCGGCGTGGTCGGCCCGCTCGAGCACGACGAACCCGGCACCCTCGCCGAGCACGAACCCGCGGCGCGATGCGTCGAAGGGGCGGGAGAGCGTCGTCGGGTCGTCGTCGCCGGGCTTCGCGAGGGCCTGCGACTGCGCGAAGGACGCCATGGTCACCGGCGTCACGGCCGCCTCGGTGCCACCGGCGATGACGACGTCGGCCTCCCCCGTGACGATCAGCCGTGCGGCCGTCGCGATCGCCTCGGCCCCGGAGGCGCAGGCGGACACGGTCGTGTACGCCCCGGCCCGTGCACCGAACGCGATGCTGATCTGCGCCGCGGCGGCGTTCGCCATGAGCATCGGGACGGTGCGGGGCGACACGCGACGGGCGCCAGCGGTGCCGAGCACGTCGTGGGCGTCGAGGAGCGTCTCCACTCCCCCGATCCCGGTGCCGACGACGACGGCGAGCCGGTCCCCCTCGACCGTCGGGGCGCCGGCGTCCGCCCAGGCCTCCTCCGCCGCGACGAGCGCGAGCTGCTGGCTGCGGTCGAGCCGGTTCGCCCGGACCCTACCGAGTGCTCCGTCCGCGTCGAGTGCGGCGGCGGCGGCGACCCGGATCGGGACCTGGTCCCAGTGCGTGCCGGTCCGGTCGAGGTCGTGCACGCCGGAGCGGCCGGCGACCAGGGCGTCCCAGAGCGTGTCGACGCCGTGGCCGAACGGCGACACCGCTCCGTAGCCGGTGATGGAGATGTGCACGGGAGGCTCCTTCTTGTACGTTGAACAAGTTGAGTTGTACCACGTACAATTCCGGCATGGCAACCACGAGCGACGCCCCGGTCACCCCGCGCGGGGCAGCCACCCGGGCGCGGATCCTCGCCGCGACCGCCGGACTGCTCAGCGGGACCGGCGGCCCGGCCGAACACCGGACGGTGACCGTGAGCGAGATCGCCCGGGCCGCGGGCGTGTACCCGAACCAGATCACGCACCACTACGGATCGAAGGACCGACTGGTGCTCGACGCCGCGTTCGCGCTGTTCCTGCGCGACACGACCCGGTTGCAGGCAGCCGGGCGCCGCGCCACGAGCGCGGAGGCGTTCCGGCAGGTCCTCGCCCGCACCGCCCTCGCGATGCCGTCGACGCCGCTCGTCGTGCGGGCCCTCGCGAGCGCGGGCGACGATGCCGCGCAGCGCGACCGGGTGCGACTGCTCCTGCAGGTGCTGTTCCGGCAGTCGGAGCGCTACCTCGAGCGCGTCGTCACCGAACACGGCTGGACGAGCCGGAGCGGCGTCGGACGCGACGCGCGGACGTTCTGGAGCGCGGTGTTCGGCGCCACGCTGCTCGCCGACGCCGGGGTCACCGGCGGACCGTCCGACCTCGACCTGGCTGGCACCGTCTCGATCGCCTGAACGACCGAGCGACCGGCCTCAGCGGTGTGCCGCCCAGAGCTCGCCGGCCCGGTCGGCACCCCGCCGGATCACCTCCGCGAGCTCCGGCCGGTCCGGAACGGGGAACGAGACGTACGCACCGCGTCCACCGGCGACGGGTCGCCCGTACGCCTTCGCCGCGAGGGTCCGGTCTGGCAGCATCCGGACGGTGATGGTCTCGAGTTCGAACTCCTCCCCGCGGCGCTCGTCCCGCCACCGCAGCGCGGGCGGGATGCTCACGGTGATCGCCATCGCGCCCACCACGACCTCGTCCGACGAGTCGATCGGCTGCGCCATCAGCCGCGCCGGATCACTCGCCGAAGCCGGATCGCACGAGGGCCACGAGCGCGTCGACCGCGTCCTGCGCGTCGGCTCCGGTCCCCTCGATGGTCACCGACGCCCCCCTGGGCAGTGCGAGCGCCATGATCGCGAGCAGGCTCTTCGCGTCCACCCCGTTGACCCGGACCTCGGCGTCGAACTTGGCGGCCGTCTTCACGAACTCCGCGGCGGGCCGGGCGTGCAGGCCGCTCTCGTTGACGAGTTCCACCGTCTCGGACGCGGCCACGTCGTCGACGGGGCCGGCCCCGGAGACCGGCGCCGCGCCTCCTGGACCGTCGCCGGACGGACTGGAGGCGCGACTCGCGTCCGCCTCGGAGCCTGCGGCAGACGCGGCAGCGGCCAGGGCCGCGTCGACGTCGCCACCGGTCTGTGCGGCGACGGCCGCGGCGACCGCGCCCTCGACCAGCGGGGCCTGCGAGACGTGCACGCGCGCCCGGACGTCGTCGTCGAGGAAGTCGAGCGCCGTGTCGGTGGTCAGGTAGGCGGAGCCGAGGTCGCACAGGACGACCACTGCCTCGGCGTCGGCGAGTTCCTCGATGCCGGCCGTGATGGCCTCGAACGAGGTGCCGATACCGCCGTCGTCGGTGCCACCGGCGGCCACGAGCGGGACGTCCGCTGCCATCTGCCGGGCGAGCTCGACGGTGCCGGTCGCGATCGCCGCGCTGTGCGAGACGATCAGGATCCCGACGGTCACGCGGCGTCCACGGCCGCGCGGAGGATGTACACGGTGGACTGCGCGCCCGGGTCGCGGTGCCCGACGGCACGTTCGCCGAGGTAGCTCGCGCGGCCCTTGTGGGCGACCAGCGGGTCGGTCGACTCCGCGCCGGTGACGGCGGCGTCTGCGGCGGCGGCGAGCACCTGCTCGGGGCTGTCCCCGGCGGCGGCCGCGGCACCGGCGGCGTCGACCGCGGGCGACCAGGCGTCGACCATGGTCTTGTCGCCGACGGCAGCCTTGCCCCGGGACACGATGCCGTCACGGGCAGCGGTCAGCACCTGGACGAGCGTGTCGGCGTCGAGCTCCGCGACGTCCCCGGCGGCCTGTGCGGCCTTGAGGTACGCGGTCCCGAACAGCGGACCCGCGGCCCCGCCGACCGTCGAGATGAGCTTCGTCGCGACGACCTTGAGCACGGCTCCGGGGGTGTCGAACGAACCGGCGTCCACGGCCTCGAGCACGGCACGGAAGCCGCGGTCGAGATTCTCACCGTGGTCGCCGTCGCCGATCTCCCGGTCGAGCGTCACGAGCTCGGCCCGGTGCTCGTCGATCGTCGCGGCGGTGCGTCGGACCCAGTCGATGGCCCATGCGGTGTCGAGCGCCAATTCGTGTTCCTTCCTGCGTCCGGCTCCGTTCACGGGCCGGGTCGTGGTGCGGTGGGTTCAGCGTCCCCAGCGCAGTGCCGGGGTCTCCACCGGTGCGTCCCAGAGGGCGGTGAGTTCGTCGTCGAGCACCGTGACGGTGAGCGAGAACCCCTGCATCTCGAGGGATGTCACGTAGTCGCCGACCAGGCTACGCGTGACGTCGAACCCGCGGTCGGTGAGGACCTCGGCGGCGCGTCGGTAGGCGATGTAGAGCTCGGAGAGGGGCGTGCCGCCCATGCCGTTCACGAGGAGCAGCAGCTTCGACCCGGCGGGAGCGGCGAGGTCGGTGAGGATCGGTTCGAGCACCCGGTCCACGAGCTCGTCGGCCGGGGCCATCGGGATGCGTTCGCGGCCGGGCTCGCCGTGGATGCCGATGCCGAGCTCGACCTCGTCGTCGGCGAGGGTGAACGACGGCTCGCCGGCGTGCGGGACGGTGCCGGAGGCGAGCGCGAGCCCCATCGAGCGCGTGACGTCGTTCACGTGCCGGGCGACGGCGGCGACGGCGTCGAGGTCGTCACCCCGCTCGGCTGCGGCGCCCGCGCACTTCTCGACGACGACGGTGCCGGCGACCCCGCGTCGGCCGGCCGTGTAGAGCGAGTCCTGCACGGCGACGTCGTCGTCCACCACGACGGACTCGACCCGGACGTCGTCCATGCCGGCGAGTTCGGCGGCGGTCTCGAAGTTGAGGACGTCGCCCGTGTAGTTCTTCACGATGTGGAGCACACCGGCTCCCCCGTCGACGGCCTTCGTCGCGGCGACGATCGGGTCCGGTGTGGGACTCGTGAACACCGGCCCCGGCACCGCGGCGTCGAGCATGCCGTACCCGACGAACCCGGCGTGCAGCGGCTCGTGTCCGCTGCCCCCGCCGCTGACGATCCCGACCTTGCCGGACACCGGGGCGTCCGCGCGGTGGATGTGGATCGGGTCCTCGACCAGCACGACGTGGCCGGCGTGGGCACGGGCGAACCCGCGCACGGTCTCGTCGACCACGGCCTGCGGATCGTTGATGAGCTTCTTCATGCTGACCTCCACGGAGTGCGGGCGATCGCGAGGCAGCACCGCCGTCGTCGACCGGAGTGCCCTCAATCTACATCGCTGCCCCGGGCGAGCGTTCCCCCCGTGTGCACGTTCGTGCACCGACCCGGGGGCGGCCCACCGGCCTCGGATGCGCGGGCGCACACCGACCATGCACGTTCGTGCACAATCGCGCACTTCCCTCACGAATGCATCGCCATCCGCCGATGCCCGTCAGTATGCTCGGCCCCAATCACTCAACGGGGAGTGCCGGCGCTGTACCACCGGACCCCCACCCTCACGCACTGGAGGTCACCGATGGACGGCATCGGCGTCAATTTCCTCTCCGAGCTCGTCGGCACGGCGATGCTCATCATCCTGGGTGGCGGCGTCGTCGCCGCTGTCTCGCTGACGAAGTCCAAGGGCTTCGGAGCCGGCTTCCTCATGGTGACGATCGGTTGGGGCTTCGCGGTCTTCGCCGGTGTCACCGTGTCGTACAAGTCCGGCGGCCAGCTCAACCCCGCGGTGAGCCTCGCGCAGGCCATCCTGGGCAACATCACCATCGGTGAGATGTTCCTCTACTGGCTCGCCCAGCTGATCGGCGCGATCATCGGTGCGGTCATCGTCTGGCTGGCCTACAAGCAGCACTTCGACGAGGAACCCGACGCGGCCGCGAAGCTCGGCGTCTTCTCCACCGGCCCGGCGATCCGCACGTACGGCTGGAACCTCGTCACCGAGATCATCGGCACCTTCGTGCTCGTCTTCGTGGTCATCGCCTTCACCAACGGCAAGACCCCGGCCGAGCTCGGCGCCATCCCGGTCGCCTTCCTCGTGATCGCGATCGGTGTCAGCCTCGGTGGCCCGACCGGCTACGCGATCAACCCTGCACGTGACCTCGGCCCCCGCATCGCGCACGCCTTCCTGCCGATCAAGGGCAAGGGCTCGAGCGACTGGGCCTACGCCTGGGTGCCGGTCGTCGGCCCCCTCGTCGGTGGTGCCCTCGCAGCCGGGCTGTCGTACGCACTCCTGCCCCTCGCCTGATCCACCCTCACCACACCCACCCGAGCAAGACCGTTAGGAGCACCAATGGCCGACTACATCGTCGCCATCGACCAGGGCACGACCTCCACCCGAGCGATCGTCTTCGACCACTCCGGCTCGATCGTGTCCGTCGGACAGAAGGAGCACGAGCAGATCTTCCCGCGTGCCGGGTGGGTCGAGCACGACCCGTCGGAGATCTGGGACAACACCCGTGAGGTCATCGGCCAGGCCCTGTCCCGCGCCGACATCACCCGCCACGACGTCGCGGCGGTCGGCATCACCAACCAGCGCGAGACCGCGGTGGTCTGGGACAAGAACACCGGCAAGCCGGTCTACAACGCGATCGTCTGGCAGGACACCCGCACGCAGTCGATCGTCGACAAGCTCGCCGACGGCGACACCGACCGCTACAAGTCGGTCGTCGGTCTGCCGCTGGCGACGTACTTCGCCGGCACCAAGATCGTCTGGATCCTCGAGAACGTCGAGGGTGCGCGCGAGAAGGCCGAGGCGGGCGACCTGCTCTTCGGCACCACCGACACCTGGGTCCTATGGAACCTGACCGGTGGCGTCGACGGCGGCGTCCACAAGACCGACGTCACGAACGCGTCCCGCACGCTGTTCATGGACCTCGAGACGCTCGAGTGGCGCGACGACATCCTCGCCGACTTCGGTGTGCCGAAGTCGATGCTCCCCGAGATCGTCAGCTCCTCCGAGGTCTACGGCCACGTCGAGTCCTCGAACCTCCTCCGCGAGGTCCCGATCGCCGGCATCCTCGGCGACCAGCAGGCCGCGACGTTCGGCCAGGCGGCGTTCGACCAGGGCGAGTCGAAGAACACCTACGGCACGGGCAACTTCCTCATCTTCAACACGGGCACGGAGATCGTCCGCTCGGAGAACGGGCTGCTCACGACCGTCGGCTACAAGCTCGGCGACCAGGAGACGCACTACGCGCTCGAGGGTTCGATCGCCGTCACGGGCTCGCTCATCCAGTGGCTCCGCGACAACCTCGGCCTGATCGGCAGCGCCCCGGAGGTCGAGGCCCTCGCCAAGACCGTCGAGGACAACGGCGGCGTGTACTTCGTCCCGGCGTTCTCGGGGCTCTTCGCGCCGTACTGGCGTCCGGATGCCCGCGGTGCGATCGTCGGCCTCACCCGCTACGTCAACAAGGGTCACATCGCCCGCGCCGCCCTCGAGGCGACGGCGCTGCAGACCCGCGAGGTCCTCGACGCCGTCAACGCGGACTCCGGTGTGGACCTCACCGAGCTCAAGGTCGACGGCGGCATGACCGCCAACGACGCGCTCATGCAGTTCCAGGCGGACATCCTGAACGTGCCGGTGGTCCGTCCGGTCGTCGCGGAGACGACGGCGCTCGGCGCGGCCTACGCGGCCGGGCTCGCGGTCGGGTTCTGGGCGAACCTCGACGAGCTCCGTGCCAACTGGCAGGAGGACAAGCGCTGGGAGCCGCAGCTCGACGAAGCCGAGCGCGAGCGCACCCTGCGCCTCTGGAAGAAGGCCGTCACGAAGACGTTCGACTGGGTCGACGAGGACGTCCAGTAGTCCTGTCCTGAGGTGACCGCCTGGAGACGCGGTGCCGGTCCCACGGACCGGCACCGCGCCTCCAGTGCGTTGCGTCTGCGCTCACGCGACGGGGGTCGCGCCCACCCAGTCGGCCAGCTTGCGCGCGGCGGCGCCCGAGTCGATCGCGTCGGCCGCGACGACCAGCTGCTCGCGGAAGCGCTGCAGGATCGGGCGGTCGACCTCGGCCGGGTCCTCCGCCAGGCGGAAGGACACCAGGCCGGCAGCGGCGTTGAGCAGGACGATGTCGCGGACGGGGCCGGTCTCCCCCGCGAGGACGCGGTGCACCACGGCGGCGTTGTGCTCCGGGTCGCCGCCGAGCAGGTCCTCGATCCGGGCCCGGGCGATCCCGAGGTCGCGCGGGTCGAGGTCGTGCTCGGTGACGCGGCCGCCGGTGACCTCCCAGATGTGGCTGTGCCCGGTCGTCGTCAGCTCGTCGAGGCCGTCGTCGCCGCGGAACACGAGTGCGGTCGCCCCGCGGGTCTGGAACACGCCCGTGATGATCGGGACGAGCTCGAGCTGCGCCACGCCCACGGCGTTCGCCTCGCACCGTGCGGGGTTGACGAGCGGACCGAGGAAGTTGAACACCGTCGGGACGCCGATCTCGCGGCGGACGGGTCCGGCGTGCGCGAACCCGGGGTGGAAGGCGCTCGCGAACGCGAAGGTCAGTCCGACACGCCGGAACGTGTCCGCGACACGCGCGGCGTCCATCGTCAGGTCGAGTCCGAGTGCGGCGAGGACGTCGCTCGACCCGGACTTCGAGGAGCTCGCCTTGTTGCCGTGCTTCACGACGGGGACACCCGCGGCGGCGATCACGATCGCGCTCATCGTCGAGACGTTCACCGTGCCGACGACGTCGCCGCCGGTGCCCACGATGTCGAGCGCCATCGGGTCGACGTCGAGCGGGACGGCCGCGTCGAGGATCGCGTCGCGGAAACCGACGACCTCGTCGACGGTCTCGCCCTTGGCACGGAGGGCCACGACGAAGGCGGCGATCTGCGCCGGGGTGGCCCGACCTGCCACGATCTCCTGCATGGCCCATGTGGACTGGCTGATCGTCAGGTCTTCGCGCGCCATGAGCGCGCTGATCACGGCAGGCCAGGTGAGAGCGTCGAGCATGCTCTGATCGTAGTGAATTCGAGAGACCCGCCAGTTGGCTGCGAAAACACTGTCCGTGGTTTCGGCCATAATGGAGTCTGTGACTAGCACCCCTCTCTCCAGATCCGCCAGCGGTCCGGTCCTGAACAGGCCGAACGCCGTTGCCGTGGGGACGATCGTGTGGCTGGGCAGCGAGGTCATGTTCTTCGCCGGCCTGTTCGCGATCTACTTCACGTTGCGCAGCACCTCGCCCGAACTCTGGGCGACCGAGACCGCCAAGCTCGAGGTGCCCTTCGCCTCGGTGAACACGATCATCCTGGTGCTGTCCAGCTTCGCCTGCCAGTTCGCGGTCTTCGCGGCCGAGCGCTTCCAGGTGCACCGGACGAGCTGGAACCCCAAGGACTGGGGCATGACGGAGTGGTTCTTCGTCACGTACTGCATGGGCGCGATCTTCGTCTGCGGCCAGATCTTCGAGTACGCGAACCTCTGGCACGAGGGCGTGACGCTCTCCTCCAGCGCCTACGGTTCGGCCTTCTACATGACCACCGGGTTCCACGGTCTGCACGTCACGGGTGGCCTCATCGCCTTCCTGCTGACGCTCGGCCGCGGGTTCGCCGCCAAGAACTTCGGTCACAAGGAAGCGACCACCGCGATCGTCGTGTCGTACTACTGGCACTTCGTCGACGTCGTCTGGATCGGCCTCTTCGCCGTCATCTACCTTCTCAAGTAGGAACTGGATAGCCCCCACCGCATGTTCAACAGAACCAAGTCCAAGAAGGGCCGCCGTTCACCGATGGCGACCGTGTCGCTCATCGTCGTCGGTCTCATGACCACCGGCGGTGCGTACGCGCTGTTCAGCTCCACGGCGAACGCCGACGACAGCACGAGCACCGTGGCGGCCTCGAGCCAGTCGAAGGTGAACGAGGGCCAGAAGCTCTTCGCCTCGAACTGCGCCACCTGCCACGGCCTCTCCGCGCAGGGCACCAGCGAGGGTCCGTCCCTCATCGGTGTCGGTGCCGCGTCGGTCGACTTCCAGGTCGGCACCGGCCGCATGCCGATGGCCGCCCAGGGTCCCCAGGCCGAAGAGAAGCCCGCGCAGTTCACGGACGAGCAGATCGACGCACTCGCCGAGTACGTCGCGTCGCTCGGCCCCGGCCCGGCGGTCCCCTCCGAGAGCCTGACCAACGGCGAGGACGGCGACGCCGCCGAAGGTGCGGAGCTCTTCCGCATCAACTGCGCCATGTGCCACAACGTGGCCGGCGCCGGCGGTGCCCTGACCGAGGGCAAGTACGCGCCGAACCTGCAGTCGGTGTCCGGCAAGCACATCTACGAGGCCATGGTCACTGGCCCGCAGAACATGCCGGTGTTCAACGACCTGAACCTCACCCCCGAGCAGAAGGCCGACATCATCACGTACCTCAAGTACGTGCAGGACAACAAGTCGCCCGGCGGGTTCGCACTCGGCTCCCTCGGCCCGGTGGCAGAGGGTCTGTTCATCTGGATCTTCGGACTCGGCGCGGTCGTCGCGATGACCGTCTGGCTGACCGCGAAGTCCAACTGATCGTCCGTGTCGAACGACACTGAAGGGAACACCATGGCAGAGCACGACGACGAGGCACTGAACTCGTCCTCGGCTGTCGAGAAGCACGGCACGACCACCACCTCGGCCGGGATCGCGGTCCTGCCGACGGACCCGTTCGAGAACCCGGGCGAGCCGCCGCACCGCGCACGCCGCACCGACGTCGACCCGAAGAAGCAGCGCCTGGCCGAGCGTCAGGTCGCCACGTTCTTCTACCTGTCGATCGTGGGCAGTGTCCTCGCGATCGCGGCCTACGTCGCCTTCCCGATCGACTCCGACGACTTCGGGACCGTCCGGACCGCCAACCTCTGGCTCGGCCTCTCGATCGCCCTCGCCCTGCTCGCGCTGGGCCTCGGCGCCGTGTACTGGTCGAAGTCGCTCGTGGTGGACCGCGAGATCACCGAGCTCCGCCACGGCACCCGCGGCACCGACGCGACCCGCGCCAAGGCGGTCGAGGCGTTCCAGCTCGCCGACAAGGAGTCCGGCTTCAGCCGTCGCAAGCTGATCCGCAACTCGATGATCGGCGCCCTGGCGGCCTTCCCCCTCCCGGGCATCGTCCTCGTGCGCGACCTCGCGCCCGCGGCCGACCCGAACGAACTCCTCCGCCACACCATGTGGGCGAAGGGCACGCGCCTGACGAAGGACCCGACGGGTCTGCCGATCAAGGCGTCCGACGTGACCATCGGTTCGGTGTTCCACGTCATCCCGGACGGCATGCTCGACAAGGAGGACATGCTCGAGGAGAAGGCCAAGGCCTCCGTCCTCCTCATGCGCCTCGACCCCAAGGACCTCAACCCCTCCAAGGGCCACGAGAACTGGGGCTACGACGGCATCGTCGCGTACTCGAAGATCTGCACCCACGTCGGATGCCCGGTCGCCCTGTACGAACAGCAGACGCACCACCTGCTCTGCCCGTGCCACCAGTCGACCTTCGATGTCTCGAACAACTGCGAGGTCATCTTCGGGCCGGCGGCACGCCCCCTCCCCCAACTTCCGATCGCGATCGACGACGACGGCTACCTGGTTGCGCAGAGCGACTTCCACGAGCCCGTCGGCCCGTCCTTCTGGGAGCGTGAACGCTGATGAGCAGCACGACCACCAACGCACCCGCGTCGTCGACCACCAAGCCGGCACCGGAGCGCGGATCCCGCATCATCGGCGGGGTCGCCAACTACATCGACGAGCGCACGAGCATCTCGGGCCTCGTGAAGGAGGTCGGGCGCAAGATCTTCCCCGACCACTGGAGCTTCATGCTCGGCGAGGTGGCGCTGTACAGCTTCGTCGTCGTCCTGCTGTCCGGTACCTTCCTCACGTTCTTCTTCCAGGCGTCCATGGCCGAGGTGGTCTACCACGGCTCGTACGTCCCGCTGAAGGGCATCGAGATGTCGACCGCACTGCAGTCGACGCTCAACATCTCGTTCGACATCCGCGGCGGGCTCTTCGTCCGGCAGATCCACCACTGGGCGGCCCTGCTGTTCGTGGCCTCGATCATGCTGCACATGGCCCGCGTGTTCTTCACCGGTGCCTTCCGCAAGCCGCGTGAGCTCAACTGGGTGTTCGGCTTCATCCTGTGGGTCCTGGCCATGGCCGAGGGCTTCACGGGCTACTCGCTCCCCGACGACCTGCTCTCCGGCAACGGTCTGCGCATCATCGTCGGCATGATCGAGGGTGTGCCGGTCATCGGCGTCTGGATCGCCTACCTGCTCTTCGGTGGCGAGTTCCCGGGGACCGACATCGTCGGCCGCCTCTACACGCTGCACATCCTGCTGCTCCCGGCGATCCTCGTCGCGGTGCTCGGCGTCCACCTCGTGCTGGTCGTCATCAACAAGCACACGCAGTTCGCCGGCCCCGGCAAGACGAACGAGAACGTCGTCGGCGTGCCGATCCTCCCGGCGTTCGCGGCGAAGGCCGGTGGGTTCTTCTTCATCGTCGCGGGCATCCTCGCCCTCATCGCGTCGCTGTTCACGATCAACCCGATCTGGAACTACGGCCCGTACGACCCCTCCCCGGTGTCCGCCGGTACGCAGCCCGACTGGTACATCGGCTTCGCTGACGGTGCGCTCCGTCTGGTGCCGCCGCACTGGGAGGTCGTGTGGTTCGGCTACACGGTGTCGTTCAACATCCTCGTGCCGATCGCGGTGCTGGTGTTCCTCATCCTCGCCATCTTCATCTACCCCTTCATCGAGGGTTGGGTCACCGGCGACAAGCGTGAGCACCACATCCTCGACCGCCCGCGCAACGCCCCGACCCGCACGGCGTTCGGTGCCGCCGGCATCACGCTCTACGCGAGCCTCTGGGCCGCCGCGTCGTCGGACATCATCGCGACCCACTTCTACGTGTCGATCGACCACGTCATCCACGTGATCCAGGCCACGACGGTCCTCGGCCCGTTCGTCGCCTTCTGGATCACGAAGCGCGTGTGCCTCGCCCTGCAGAAGAAGGACCGCGAGATCGTCCTGCACGGGTACGAGTCCGGACGCATCGTGCGACTCCCCCACGGCGAGTACATCGAGGTGCACGAGCAGCTCGACGAGTACGAGCGTTGGAAGCTCCTGCAGTTCAACGAGTACAAGCCGCTCATGATCCGTCCGAACGCCCGAGGCAAGATCTCGAGCCTGCAGAAGGCCCGGGCCAGCATGTCGCGCTTCTTCTTCGAGGACCGGATCACCCCGGTGTCCAAGGCCGAGCTCGAGGCTGCGCACGCCGCGCACCACGGCCCGGACCTCGAAGCCGGACACGAAGCGCCCGCGGTCGAGTCGAAGCACTAGGCACCCCGCGCACCGGAACCCCCGTCACCTCGGTGGCGGGGGTTTCGTCGTGCGTGCGGGAACACGCCGTGCCGCGTTCACGTTCGATTCACCGACACGTGCTGGACTCGTCCAGGACGGTGTGGCACTGTGTTGCACCACGCACCCGACCAACGGAATGAGACCCCGATGGACAGCCGGACGGCCGAACACCCCAGGCCGAACCACTTCCTGCTCCACCTCAGCGACACCCATCTCGTGGCGGGTGACGGCGACCTCTACGGTGACGTCGACTCAGCTGCGCGGCTCGGCCAGATCATCGCCGACATCGAGTCGTCGGGGACGCGTCCCGAGGCCATCGTCGTCACGGGCGACGTCGCCGACAAGGGCGAACCCGGCGCGTACGCCCGCATCCGCGACATCGTCGAGCCGGCCGCGCGGCGGATCGGCGCACAGGTCATCTGGGCGATGGGCAACCACGACGAGCGCGGTGCCTTCCGGCAGGAGCTGTTCGGGCTCCAGCCGACCGACCGTCCGGTCGACTTCGTCTACGACGTCAACGGCCTCAGGGTGATCACCCTCGACACGAGCGTGCCCGGCGCCCACCACGGCGAGGTCTCCCCCGAGCAGCTCGACTGGCTGGCCGAGGTGCTGTCGGAGCAGGCGCCGCACGGCACCATCCTGGCGATGCACCACCCGCCGGTGCCGAGCGTGCAGGACCTCGCCGTCCTGGTCGAGCTCCGCGACCAGGACGCCCTGGCCGAGGTCGTCGAGGGCAGTGACGTCATCGCCATCATCGCCGGCCACCTGCACTACTCGACGAGTGCCGTCTTCGCGGGCATCCCCGTGTCGGTCGCGAGTGCCACGTGCTACACGCAGGACCTCACCGAGTACCAGGGCGGTACCCGAGGGCAGGACGGCGCGCAGTCGTTCAACCTCGTGCACGTCTACGGCCACAACGTGGTGCACTCGGTCGTGCCGATCGGGCACTACGCCACGGTCGGCGAGCCGGTGTCGTCGGCCCAGACCGAGGCTCGGCTCGCAGCGGCCGGCGTGACGATCCCGGCGGCGGCGGAGCCCGCGCCGGTGACGTCGAGCATCCCGGTGTTCACGCTCGACTCCGTGCCGGTCTCCCCCGTCCACCGGTAGGCCGCCGCACTTCGTGAGCAGGAATGGTCGGGTCCGAACTGTGGACCCGACCATTCCTGCTCACCATGTGCGGGCGCGGGGCCTGCCCGCGCGCCCGCCTCAGTCCGCGGGGCGCTCCCACGGCGCCGGGAACGGGAAGTACTTCTCGAGGAAGTCCGTCACCCGCTGCGTCCGCTCCTCGTCGCTGACCTCGGGGAAGCTCCCGTCGTTCAGGCAGAAGAAGTCCGCGTTGCGCTTCTTGAGCAGGTCGCCGAGCGCCCGCAGACCGGACTGCATCGTCGTGTCGATGTACCGCACCTCGGCGTTCTCCTGCACGATCGCCCGGCCGGTGAGCAGCGAGTAGTAGTGGTACAGCGAGTTCGTCACCGAGATGTTCTCGGCAGCACGGAACCGTGAGGCCGCGGTGGCCGCGAACTCGTCGGCGAACTCGTGCTCCATCTCGGTCATGATCGAGGCGCGCAGCGGGGTCGGCGCGTGCTCGAGGTGCCGGGTCGTCACCGCGCCGAACCGCTGCTGCAGGAGTCGGCGGTTGACCCGGGCGGAATTCTCGAACCCGCTGCGTGCCGGGTTGTTCGACCCGAGGCCGATCCGCGTCGTCGCGAGGATGAACTTCGTCACCGAGCCCGGGCTGAAGAACACCGAGGGGTCGACCAGGCGGCCGAAGAACATGTCGTCGTTCGAGTAGATGAAGTGCTCGCTGATGCCCGGGATGTGGTGCAGCTGCGACTCGACGGCCTGCGAGTTGTGCGTCGGCAGGACGGAGGGATCGGCGAAGAACTCCTCGGAGCGGACGATGCGCACCTTGGGGTGGTCGGCGAGCCAGGCGGGCGCCGGGGAGTCCGTGGCGATGTAGATCTGCCGGATCCACGGCGCGAACGTGTGCACCGACCGGAGCGCGTACTTCAGCTCGTCGATCTGGCGGAAGCGGGCTGGGGCGTCGTCGCCCTCGCCCAGGACCGCACCGGACTGCGCTGCCTGTCGTGCCCGCTGGTACTCGATGGCGTTGCCGTCGACCCACGAGAACACGATGTCGATCGGGAACCGGATGTCGGACACGTGGTCGTCGAACATGTGCTCGACCGTGCGCCAGGTGCGGCCGTACCGCTCGATGTCGACGAGCACGAACTCGTCGACGGGCAGGCTGCGGCGCATCAGGGCGTTCTCGACCGGCGCGAGGACCTCGGTGTCGGTGACCCGCCAGAACTCGAGCTGCACGCTCGTCTCGGCGCCGTAGCGCAGGCGTCCGAGCGGCTCGAGGCGCGGCCGGAACACGCGTAGGACGGGCTCGTCGACGGAGCCGAGGCCGTCGTCGATGACGAGCACCGCGGGCTTCCCCGGGGGCTTCGCGTAGAAGGGCTCGTTCGCGGCGGCGGCCATCACGGCGCTCTCCGCCCGCTGCCGGTCGCGCTCGTCGAGGGCGATCACCGGCCGCTGGTCGTTGCCGCGGATGAGCAGGTGGTCGACGTCACCGGCGGTGAGGGCGTCGTCGAGGAACAGGAGGTCCTCGATCATCGACTGCTGCGGCGTCAGGTGCCCGTTGACGAGCGTCAGGCGTCCCTTCCGCACGACGACGTCGGAACGTTCGAGACCGCCGGAGGACGGTCGAGGGTTCAGCAGAGGACTCTCGGTCACCGGCTCGGTCTCGTTGCTCATCCACACCCTTCGGATCAGTGCGCCGGACCCGTTTGCCCGGCGACTCATCCTACCGTCCGCGCGGACGCTCGGTCCGCTCGTCGGTCGCCCGGGCTAGGGCCTGGAGGCGCTGCTCGCCTCCGCCTCGCGCGGCACCTTCACGACGATGCCGACGACGATGAACAGTGCGGCCGCGACGAGCTGCAGCGCCGCCCACACCTCGCCGGGGATCGGCACGACCGCCAGCGGGTTCCAGCAGACGGCGATCGCGGCCATCAGGAGCGCCGCCCACCACGTCCGCCCCCGCACGGCGAAGACGAGGACGATGAGGCTGAGCACGGTGACGCCCCAGCGGGCGAACACGAAGCCGGACGAGTCGACGATCGCGACGCAGGCGAGGAGCACGATCGCCGCGATCAGCGACGGGGCGAGGGCGGGCCGGGTGAACGGCGGCAGCTCGCGCCCTGCCCCTCGGCCAGACGCCGAGCCAGACCGCGTCGGCTCCGCCCCGCCCACCGGCACGCCGTGCAGCGACGATCCCGCCGGTGGTCGGCCCTTCCGTCCTGCCATCAGGCGGTGGCCCCGTCGAGGTCGATCGCCTGGATGGACCGGGACATCGGCGGGAGCTCGCGCACCCGTTCGAGCGCGGGCACGAGCTCGGCGACGTACGCCCGGTAGCCGTCCTCGGTGAGGTGCAGGCCGTCGTCGGTGAAGCGGTCGTCGAGGTGGTCGCCGTCGGCGAGGGCCGGCCACGCGTCGAGGTACTGGGCGTGGCAGGTGGCGACGAACTGGCGGAGGTGCCGGTTCGCCTCCTCGATCTTCGCCGTGTACTCCGCCTGCCGCGGCAGGATCGACACGAGGAGCAGCCGGACGCCCGGGAGCTCGCGGCGGAGGGTCACGAGGACGGACTCGACCCCGCGGACGACGTGCTCGACGCTCTTGCGGTGGTTGCCGAAGTCGTTCGTGCCGATGAGCAGGACGATGACCTCGGGCTGCTCGGCCACGACGGCGTCCAAGCGTGCGAGGACCCCGTCGGTCGTGTCACCGCCGATGCCCTGGTTGACGGTCCGCTCGTCGGGCAGCCAGGCGTCCCACGACCCCTGCTCGGTGATGCTGTCGCCCAGGAACAGGACGCTCGTGCGTTCCTCGGTCATGCTGCCTCCTCGTGTGCGGGTTCCGGGTTCCCATTCTGCTGGGTCCAGTTCCGCCCCGTCGACTCGGTGTGCTCGGACTCCCGCTCGGCGGCCGCCGTGATGCGCTCGACCATCCCGGGGAAGATCACGCCGTGGAACGGCAGGATCGAGTACCAGTACAGGCGGCCGGCGAGCCCCTGGGGAAAGTAGATCGCCCGCTGCCGGTAGTCGCTGCCGCCGTCGTCCGCGGGGGTCACGGTCATCTCGAGCCAGGCGCGGCCCGGGGACTTGAACTCGGCGCGCAGTCGCAGGTAGCGCCCGCGTTCGAGCCGCTCCACGCGCCACCAGTCGAGGGCGTCGCCCTGTTCGAGGCGCTTCTGGTCGCGGCGACCGCGGTTCAGGCCGACTCCCCCGGCGAGCTTGTCCATCCACCCGCGGGCCACCCAGGCGAGCGGGAACGAGTACCACCCGTTCTCGCCGCCGATCGACTCGACGACCCGCCAGACGTCGTCCGCCGAGGCGGCCGAGTGGCGCTTGCGGTCGTCGACGTAGACGGTGTGGCCGGCCCAGTCCGGGTCGCTCGGCAGCGGGTCCGCGGGGGTGGCCGCGAGCGTCGCGTTCCGCCAGCTGGTCTCGACCTCGCCGGTGCGCATGCGGCTCAGGGCGAGACGGACCGCGCGGCGGTACCCGGTCAGCCCGCCCTCCGGCCGCGGCACCACGTCGTCGATGTCGTGCTCGCGCTGGACGCACTCGAACTGGAGCGACTCGATGATCGGCTTGGCGAGCTTCCGCGGGATCGGCGTCACGATGTTGAACCAGTGCGCCGCGAGCCCCGGGGTGAGGACGGGCAGGGGCGAGATCGGGCGCTGCGGGAGCTTCGCCTCCACGGCGTACCCGTTGAGCATCTGCCCGTAGCGGAGGACGTCCGGGCCGCCGATGTCGAACGTGCGGTTCACGTCGGCGGGGATGTCGAGCGCCTTGACGAGGTAGTAGAGGACGTCACGGACGGCGATCGGCTGGATGCGGTTCCGGACCCACCGCGGCGCCGGCATCCACGGCAGGACGTCGGTGACGTGGCGGATCATCTCGAACGAGGTGCTGCCGGACCCGATCACCACGCCGGCCTGGTACGCGATCGTCGGGACGCCGGAGTGGAGCAGGACGTCCCCGACCTCCTTGCGGCTGCGGAGGTGCTTCGAGAGCTCGCCGTCGGGGTGCAGGCCGCCGAGGTACACGAACCGCCGCACGCCGGCGGCCGAGGCCTCGCGCGCCATGGTCTCGGCAGCGTCCCGCTCGGCCCGCTCGAAGTCGCCGTCCGCGCCCATCGCGTGGGCGAGGTAGTAGACGGCCTCGATGTCGGCGACGGCCCGGCGCACCGCGTCGGCGTCCTGCAGGTCGCCGGCGGTGATCTCGACGTCGTCGTGCCAGGGAACGTCCTGCAGCTTCCGGGGCGTGCGGACGAAGACGCGGACGGTGTGACCGGCTTCGAGGAGACGTGGGACGAGACGACCGCCGATGTAGCCGGTGGCCCCGGTGACGAGGACGCGCATGCGGGGGACGGTACGCGGCTCGGCTCCGGGTAGGCTTGCCGGGTGGACAAAGCAGCGTTCTCCGTCACCGCCGATGCCGTCCGTGGTCTCATCGACCACGCGATCCTCAAGCCCGAACTCACGCGTTCGGACGTCGACGCCCAGCTCGACGAGGCCGCCGCGTACCGCGTGTTCAGCGTGTGCGTCCGCCCGAGCGACGTCGCGCACGCCGTCGAGCGCCTGACCGGCACCGGCGTCGGCGTCGGCACGGTCATCGGCTTCCCGCACGGCACCACCTCCACCGCGGCCAAGGTCGCCGAGTCGCTGCAGGCCCTCGCCGACGGTGCGTTCGAGCTCGACATGGTGCAGAACATCGGCGCCGCGAAGTCCGGCGACTGGGAGCGCGTCGAGGCCGACGTCCGCGCCGTGGTCGACGCCGCGGGCAGCACCGTCGTCAAGGTCATCCTCGAGACCGCCTTCCTCACCGACGACGAGATCGTCGCCGCATCGCGTGCCGCACGGTCCGCCGGTGCCGCCTTCGTGAAGACCTCCACCGGGTTCGCCGGCGGCGGCGCCACCGCGGAGCACATCGCCCTCATGCGCGCCACGGTCGGCCCCGACACCGGCGTGAAGGCCTCCGGCGGCGTCCGCGGGCTCGACACGCTGCTCGAGATGGTCGAGGCCGGTGCGGACCGCATCGGCACGAGCGCCTCGGCACGCATCCTCGACGAGGTCGCGCACCGCGCCGAGACCGGCACCGCGTCGGCCGTCGGCGACGACACCACGTCCTACTGACGGTCCGGGGCGCGAGCCCCCGCGACCTCCAGCACCACCCGACCCACCACCAGGGGCCGGCGCCCACCGGACGCGACGACGCGTGCGGGACCGGCACCGCGCCTCCAGACCGCCGCATCGGAGCGCGCATGTCCACGACCCAGTCCACCCCCCTCGCCCTCGCCGTCGACCTCGGCGGCACGAAGGTCGAGGCGGCCCTCGTCACCGACGCCGGCGTCGTCCTCCCCGCCACGCGGTTCCGCAGCCCGACCGGCCCCGGCCGGACGTCCGACGAGCTGCAGGCCGCGGTCGACGAGGTCGTGACGGCCGCCCTCGCTGCGCTGCCGACGGACGCCACGCTCGTCGGTGTCGGCATCGGCTCGGCCGGTCCGGTCGACGAGGAGCACGGACTCGTCTCCCCGCTCAACATGCCGGTCTGGCGCGGGTACCCGCTCCGGGACCGCGTCGCCGCGCACGTCCCCGCCGGCGTCCCGGTCACGCTCCGCATGGACGGCCTGGCGATCACGCTCGCCGAGCACTGGGTCGGCGCGGCGCAGGGCTCCGACCACGTGATGGGCATGATCGTGTCGACCGGCGTCGGCGGCGGCCTGATCCTGCACGGCCGGACCGTCAGCGGCCCGACGGGCAACGCCGGGCACATCGGCCACGTCGAGTGCGGCGGCTTCGACGACCACTGCGCGTGCGGCGGCACCGGATGCCTCGAGGCGATCGCCAGCGGCCCGAAGACCGTCGCGTGGGCGCAGCGCCAGGGGTTCACCGGCAGCACCGGCGAGGAGCTCTCCGCGGCCTACGCGGCGGGCGACGAGATCGCCGTCGCGGCCGTCAAGCGCAGCGGTCGCGCCCTCGGGCAAGCCATCGCGGCGGCCACGAGCCTCGTCGACCTCGAGGTCGTGGCCATCGGCGGCGGGTTCTCGCACGTCACGCCCGACCTCTTCGAGTACGCGCGCGAGGCGGTGGCGGAGCGCGTCGAGTTCGGCTTCGTGACCAAGGTGCGGATCGTCCCGACGGGGCTGTCGCAGGACGGTCCCCTCATCGGCGCCGCAGCGCTCGTGCACCGGGCCGACGTGCTGCGCTGACGACGTCGGCTCTCGACGGCACGTGCTGACGGACGGGAGGCGCGGTGCGGGGCCGACCCGCGCCTCCTGGCCCACAGGTGGTCGCGTCGCGGCCGCACGTCCGTCGCTCTCCACAGGGCGCGTCGACGCGCCGTGCGCGTCGGGCAGGATGTCCGGGTGTCCCGAACCCGGCTGCTGACGAGTGACGACTGGCCCGAGGCCGAGCTGCGCGCAGCGGTCCTCGCCGGCGAGCTCGTGGCCGTCGGGGCGTGCTGGGCCTCCCCCGCCGAACCGCAGACCCCGGCGCTCCGGGCGGCAGCCGCGGCGTGGGCGCTCCGGGACGCGCGCCTCATCGCGAGCACCCGGACGGCCGCGTGGGTCTGGGGTGCCGTCTCGCGTGCACCGGCCCCGCTCGAGGCCTGTGTCCCGCTCCGGGTCCGCGTGCACGTCGACGGCGCGCTGCGCGTCCGCGAGGTCGTGATCACGGACGAGGACGTCGTCGTGCTCGGTGGCCTCCGCGTCACCACGCCGCTGCGCACGGTCGTCGACCTGCTGCGCAGCCCCGGGGACCGGCCCGGTGGGTTCGACCCGTCGGACGCCGCGGCCGTGGCCGGACTCCTGGCGATCGGTGCGGTGTCGGTCGCCGCGGTCGCCGGGTCCCTCGCGACGCTCGGGACGATCCCGATGGCCCGGCAGGCGGAGCGGCGGTTGCGGGACGTGCTCGACGCCGCCGGGGAGCCGGTCAGCCGCGCTGACCCGGTCTGGTCGACCGGGTCTCGGGTCAGCCCGCGCTGACCCGGTAGACGTCGTAGACCGCGTCGATCCGTCGCACGGCGTTGAGCACACGGTCGAGGTGGGTCGTGTCGCCCATCTCGAACACGAAGCGGCTCAGCGCGAGCCGGTCGGACGACGTCGAGACCGTCGCGGACAGGATGTTCACGTGGTGGTCCGTCAGCACCCGCGTCACGTCGCTGAGGAGCCCCGACCGATCGAGCGCCTCGATCTGGATCTGCACGAGGAACACCGACTTCGAGGACGGCGCCCACTCCACCTCGATCATCCGGTCGGGCTCGTTCATGAGCGACTTGACGTTCGTGCACGAGGCCTGGTGCACCGAGACACCCTGGCCGCGGGTGATGAACCCGACGATCTGGTCGCCCGGGACCGGCGTGCAGCACTTCGCGAGCTTGACGAGGATGTCCGGCGCGCCACGCACGAGGACGCCGCTGTCGCTGTTGCGCAGCTGCCGGCTCGTGACCTGGCGGGGGAAGCTGAGCTCCGGCTCTTCCGTCTCGGTCTCGGTCTGGACGTTCCCGAGGACCTTCTCGATCACCGACTGCGTGGAGACGTGCCCCTCGCCGACGGCCGCGTACAGCGCGGAGATGTCGTCGTAGCGCATCGACGACGCGACCTCGGAGATCGAGTCCTGGCTCATGATGCGCTGGAGCGGCAGGTTCTGCTTCCGCATCGCCCGCGCGATCGCGTCGCGGCCCTGCTCGATCGCCTCTTCGCGGCGTTCCTTGGTGAACCACTGCTTGATCTTGTTCCGGGCGCGGGGGCTCCGGACGAAGGTCAGCCAGTCCTGGCTGGGGCCGGAGTCGGGGTTCTTCGAGGTGAAGATCTCGACGACGTCGCCGCTCGACAGGGCGCTCTCGAGGGGCACGAGACGCCCGTTGACCTTGGCGCCCATCGTGCGGTGGCCGATCTCGGTGTGCACGGCGTACGCGAAGTCGACGGGGGTCGCACCGGACGGCAGCCCGATGACCTTGCCCTGGGGCGTGAAGACGTAGGTCTCCTTCGCGCCGATCTCGTACCGGAGCGAGTCGAGGAACTCCCCCGGGTCGCTCGTCTCGGCCTGCCAGTCGGTGATGTGCGCCAGCCACGCCATGTCCTGGTCGGTCGCCGACGAGGAGTCGACGTCACGGCCGGCCGCGCGCTGCTTGTACTTCCAGTGGGCGGCGACACCGAACTCGGCCCGCTGGTGCATCTCGTGCGTGCGGATCTGGATCTCGACCGCGCGGCCCTGCGGACCCAGGACGGTGGTGTGCAGCGACTGGTACAGGTTGAACTTCGGCGTCGCGATGTAGTCCTTGAACCGACCCGGCAGCGGCGTCCACCGCGCGTGCACGGAACCGAGCATCGCGTAGCAGTCGCGCACGGTCGGGACGAGGACGCGGATGCCGACCAGGTCGTAGATCTCGTCGAACTCGCGCCCGCGGACGATCATCTTCTGGTAGATCGAGTAGTACTGCTTCGGCCGGCCCATGACCTCGCCGCGGACCTTGGCGGCCTTGAGGTCCTTCTTGAGCGTGCCGATGACGTTCTGGACGAACTGCTCGCGCTTCGGCTGGCGTTCCTTCACCAGGCTGTCGATCTCGACGTACAGCTTGGGGTGGAGCACCGCGAACGAGAGGTCCTCGAGCTCCAGCTTGATCATCTGGATGCCGAGCCGGTGCGCGAGCGGCGCGTAGATCTCGAGGGTCTCCTTCGCCTTCCGCGTGGCGGAGGTCGACTCGACGAAGCCCCACGTGCGGGCGTTGTGCAGCCGGTCGGCGAGCTTGATGACCAGGACGCGGATGTCCTTCGACATCGCGATGACCATCTTGCGGACGGTCTCGGCCTGGGCGCTGTCGCCGTACTTGACCTTGTCGAGCTTCGTGACGCCGTCGACGAGCATGGCGATCTCGTCGCCGAAGTCCTCGCGCAGCTGGTCGAGCTGGTAGTCGGTGTCCTCGACGGTGTCGTGCAGGAGTGCCGCGGCGATGGTGATCGGCCCGATCCCGAGGTCGGCGAGGATCTGCGCCACCGCGACCGGGTGCGTGATGTAGGGCTCGCCCGACTTGCGCTTCTGCCCGTCGTGCGCGCGTTCCGCGACCGAGTAGGCGCGCTCGATGAGCGTCACGTCGGCCTTGGGGTGGTGCGACCGGACGGTGCGGATCAGGGTGTCGACGGCACCGGCGGGCTGGGCGCGCGAGAACAGCCGCGGCAGCAGCGACCGGAGCGAACCGAGGTTGCCGGTCGTGTTCGGCCCGAGCGGACTCGTCGGCCGGGGTGCGGAGCCGGGGCGGCTCGCGGAGCCGGTGTCCTGCCCTGCCCGCGGCGCAGAGGCGTCCTGCGGCGTGGACTCACGCGTGTCCGTCATGCTGCGCCTCCCGGGATGCCCGTCCGAGCTCGATCCGACAAGACTACGCGTGTCCGGTCAGTGCTCGTGACGCGGTTCGCCCTGGGCGTCGCGCACCACGGGGGCGCCCGACTGCTCCCACGCGACCATGCCGCCGACGAGGTTCACCGCGGGGACCCCGGACTGCTCGAGCGCCGCCACGACCCGCGCGGAGCGTCCGCCCGAGTGGCAGACGATGATCGCGGGCTCGTCGCCGCCGTCGATCTCCTTCCACCGGGCGACCAACTGGGACATCGGCACGAGGGTCGCCTCGGGAGCGTGGACCTCGTCCCACTCCCCCTGCTCGCGCACGTCGAACAGGCGCGCGCCGGCGTCGATCCGCCGACGGGCCTCGGCGACGTCGATGTCGACGATCTCCGCCGGCATCAGACGCCCGCCGTCGCGTCGACCTCGCGCTGACGCTTGGCGGCAGCGGCCTGCTTCTTGGCGTCGGCCTGCTTGATCTTCGGCTCGTTCTCACGCAGGTGCGCGTACATCGGCGACGCGATGAAGATCGTCGAGTAGGTGCCGACGATGATGCCGATGAACAGCGCGAGCGAGATGTCGCGGAGCGTTCCGGCGCCGAGGATGTACGACCCGATGAAGAGGATCGCGCCGACCGGCAGCAGAGCGACGACCGAGGTGTTGATCGACCGCACGAGCGTCTGGTTGACCGCGAGGTTCACCGACTGCACGAAGGTGCGGTGGGACTCCTGGCTCGTGTTCTCGCGGACCTTGTCGAACACCACGACGGTGTCGTACAGCGAGTAGCCGAGGATGGTCAGGAAGCCGATCACCGCCGCGGGCGTGACCTCGAGCCCGACGATGCCGTACACGCCCGCCGTGATGAGGAGGTCGTGGAGGAGCGCCACCATCGCGGACACCGACATCTTCCACGTGCGGAAGTACAGCGCCATGAACACCGCCGCGAGGGCGAGGAAGATCACGAGGCCACGGATCGCCTGGTTGAGCACGTCGGCACCCCAGGTCGCACCGATGAAGGTCGCGGCGACCTGGCTGTCCGGGACGTCGTAGGCCTTCGCCAGGGCGTCCTGGACCTCGGAGGTCTCACGGTCGGTGAGCTGGCCGGTCTGCACGCGGATGCCGTGCGTCCCGAGCTGCGAGACACGCGGGACGCCGTCGGGGACGATCGACTCGACGGTCTCGGTGGCGAGGTTCTGGTCGAGCGTCTTCACGTCGGAGAGCGTGAACTCGGACCCGCCGGTGAACTCGATGCCGAGCTGGTACCCGCCACGCAGCCACGGGACCGCCAGCGAGACCACGATCGCGATGATCGCGATGACGTACCAGGTCTTGCGTCGGCCGACGATGTCGTACGAGCGCTTCCCCGTGTAGAGGTCGCTGCCGAACTGGCTGAAGCTGGCCATCAGTCGTCCTTCCCGTCCGGCGTCGTGCCGTTCTCGCCGGAGGCCTGCGCGGCCTTCCGCTCTGCGATCGTCTGTCGACGCTGCGCCTCACCGGCGCTGCGCTGACGCCTGCCGTCGACGACCGGCGCGCGGAACTGCGCGCGACCGCGGTAGACGGCACCGAGGGCCGCGGGATCGAGCCCGCTGAACCGGTGTCCCTCGCCGAAGAAGCGGCTGCGGGCGATGAGCTGCATCATCGGGTGCGTGAACATCACGACCACGACGACGTCGATCAGGGTGGTGAGGAGCAGCGTGAACGCGAAGCCCTTCACGTCGCTCACCGCGAGGATGTAGAGCACCACGGCGGCGAGGAAGTTGATCGAGTCGGACGCCAGGATCGTGCGCAGTGCACGCTTCCACCCGGACTCGACGGCACTCTCGAGGCCCCGGCCGTCACGGAGTTCGTCCCTGATGCGCTCGAAGTACACGATGAACGAGTCCGCCGTGATGCCGATCGCGACGATCAGACCCGCCACACCCGCCAACGACAGGCGGTAGTCGACGCGCCAGGACATGATCGCGATCACGAGGTACGTCAGCGCCGCGGCCACACCGAGCGAGAGGACCGTGACGAACGCGAGCGCCCGGTACTGGATGACCGAGTAGATGATGACCAGGATCAGACCGATCAGACCCGCCACGAGGCCACCGACGAGCTGCGCGGTACCGAGCGTCGCGGAGATGTTCTCGTTCGACTGGACCTGGAAGTTGATCGGCAGCGCGCCGTATTTCAACTGGTCGGCGAGGGTCTTCGCGGAGTCGGCCGTGAACGAGCCGGTGATCTGCGCCTTGCCGTTCGTGATGGCCGCGTTCGACGCCGGCGCCGTGATGACGGAGCCGTCGAGGACGATCGCGAACTGGTTCTGCGGCGGCTGCAGCTTCACGAGCCGGCTGGTGACGTCACGGAAGTCGTCCGAGCTCTTGCCCTTGAACGTCAGGTTGACGGCCCACTGGCCGGTCGACGTGCCCTGCGAGTCGGTCGCGAGGCCGGAGGTGGCGTTGCTGATGCCCGAGCCGGACACCTCGACCGGGCCGAGGATGTACTTCGCGGCACCGTCCTGGTCACAGGTGACGAGGGGCTCGTCGTCCGGCGCCGTCGTGACGTCGTCCGGAGCGTTGCAGTTGTAGTTCGTGTACAGGTCCTGCAGCGCCGGCGTGACCCAGTTCAGGTCGCTGCCGTTGGTCGGCTTGGCGCTCGGCGTCGCGGCGAGCGATGCCGGCGGGGAGTACGGCGTCGCGGAGGCCGACGAGGACCCACTGCCGCCCACCGCGGTGTTGGTCGCCGCCTCGGTGTAGAGGACCGGGCGGAACGTGAGCTTCGCCGCCGCCTCGATGCGGTCGATCGTCGCCTTGTCCGGCTTGCCCGGGATGGAGACGACGATGTTGTTCGTCCCCTGGGTGTTGATCTGCGATTCCGAGACGCCAGTCGCGTTGATGCGCTGCCGGATGATGTTCACGGCCTGGTTGAGCTGCTGGCTCGTCACCGAGCCGCCCTCGGTGTTCTGCGCCGCGAGCGTCAGCTGCGTGCCGCCCTGGAGGTCGAGGGCGAGTTCCGGGACCCAGCTGGCCCCTTCGAACCACTTGCCGCTGTCGTCCTTGGTGTTCCCGGCGAGGACCGACGCGGCGGTGTTCAACCCCGCGAGGACCGCCATGAGGATCACCAACCAGGTCAGCGAGCGGATCGCCTTCTTGACGGGTGTCGATCGTGCCACCGGTCGTCTCGTCTTTCTGTCAGGACCGACGGCGGTTGACCGGCGGCAGGTGTCGCCGCCGGGTCGGTGGACCCGGCGGCCGAGGAGTCAGTCTTCGGTCTTGCGCTTCGCGGCGTCGGTGTCGGCGTCCGTGGACTCGACACGCTCGCCGTAGATCGGCTCCCCGTTGAGCTCGGCGACGGGCTTCGGCGCTGCCGGCTCGTCCTCGGGCGTGGCCGTGGTGGTGATGTCCGACGCGGTGTCGTCGACGACACGCGACAGGGTCTGGCGGTGGACGGTGACGACCGTTCCGGGTGCGATCTCGACGTCGGCCGTGACCTTCTCGTCGTCGACCGACAGGAGCGTGCCGTACAGACCGAAGGACAGCATGACCTTCGCGCCCGGCACCATCTTGGTGGCGAGCTCGCCCTGCTGCTTCTTGCGCTTCCGGCTGTTGTAGAACATGAAGGCCGCGAACGCCACGACGATGACGATGAGGATGACTTCTTGACCCATGATGCGTTGCCTTCTCTGGTTGCTCGGTTTCGGGCCGTAGCAGTCTAGGGCACACGTCTGTGCGTGGCATGTCACCGAGACCGCGGACGGGGACGTCAGTCGGCGTCGTCGTCGAACAGCCCGGGCTGTGCGAGGCCGGTCTGCCCGGGTGTCATGTCGAAGTGCCGCCAGGCCTGCGGGGTGGCGATCCGCCCGCGGGGGCTGCGGGTGACGAGGCCGACCCGGACGAGGAACGGTTCGACGACCGACTCGATGGTCTCGGACTCTTCCCCGACGGACACCGCGAGGGTGTTCAGGCCGACGGGACCGCCGTCGAAGCGCGTCAGCATCGTCTCGACCACGGCGCGGTCGAGACGGTCGAGTCCGAGTTCGTCGACGTCGTAGAGGTCGAGGGCGCCCTGCACGGCGGCCATGCCGTCGGTGGTGCGGTGCACGAGGGCGTAGTCGCGGACACGTCGGAGCAGACGGTTCGCGATGCGTGGTGTGCCCCGGGAGCGCCCGGCGATCTCGCGCAGCGCGGACCGGTCGATGTCGAGTTCGAGCAGGTGTGCTGCCCGGATGAGGACCTGCTCGAGCTCGTCCTTCTCGTAGAACTCGAGGTGGGCGGTGAACCCGAAGCGGTCGCGCAGCGGGTTCGGCAGGAGGCCGGCACGGGTGGTGGCGCCGACGAGGGTGAACGGCGCGAGGTCGAGCGGGATGCTCGTGGCGCCGGCCCCCTTGCCGACCATCACGTCGATGCGGAAGTCCTCCATCGCGAGGTAGAGCATCTCCTCTGCCGAGCGGGCCATCCGGTGGATCTCGTCGATGAACAGGACCTCGCCGGGGACGAGGGACGACAGCACCGCGGCGAGGTCACCGGCGTGCTGGATCGCCGGGCCGCTCGACATCCGCAGGGGCCGACCGGACTCGTGCGCGACGATCATCGCGAGGGTCGTCTTGCCGAGTCCGGGAGGGCCGGCCATCAGGATGTGGTCGGGCGTCCGGTCCTGCAGTGCCGCCGCCTTGAGGAGCAGGTCGAGCTGCCCCCGGACCTTCCGCTGCCCGACGAACTCGTCGAGGGACTTCGGGCGGAGGGCCCCCTCGAACGCGAGTTCTTCTTGTGACTCGGCGCCCGCGGCGGTGATCCCGCTCACCGGCCGGCACCGGCGGGGCGGAGCGCGCCGAGGGCGGCGCGGAGCAGTGCCTGGGTGCCCATCGAGGCGACGCCCGGCTCGGACGCGATGGTCTCGTCGACCGCGCGCTGCGCAGCGTCCTCGCGCCAGCCGAGGCCGACGAGGGCGGCGACGACGTCGGTCGCGGCCGGGTGCGCGGTGCCGCCGCGGGCCGCCACGACGGGGGCCTGCTCGAACGCGGCGAGCTTGCCGGAGAGGGCGACGATGATGAGCTTGGCGGTCTTCGGGCCGATGCCGGAGACCTTGCGGAAGGCGCCGTCGTCGTCGTGTGCGACGGCGTTCGCGACCTGGGCCGGGTCCATGTGGGCGAGGACGCCCATCGCCGACTTCGGGCCGACGCCGGACACGCTGCGGAGGAGGTCGAACACCTGGAGCGCGTCGGTGGACTCGAAGCCGAAGAGGAGGTGCTCGTCCTCGCGCACGATCATCGCGGTCCGGACGAAGACCTCGGACCCGTGGCGCATCGTCAGCGCGTGCGCCGGGGTCACCGTGACCGCGTAGCCCACTCCCCCGACCTCGATCACCACGCCGGAGCCGGCGATGTCGATGCAGGTGCCCCGGAGACTCGCGATCATGCCCCGAGCCTACGGCCGGCCGCCGACGATGCCGACGAGCCACGCTGCGAGCGACCCGCGGCCGCGGCCGCGGCGCGTGCCAGCGGCGAGTCGACCGTGCCGCCCTGTGCGTCCCGCCACGCGCGCTGTGCCGGGGTGAGGTTCGTGGCACGCGTGCCGACCGTGTCGGGTGACCCGAGCCTCCAGGCGTGGCACACCGCCAGGGCGAGCGCGTCCGCGGCGTCGGCGGGCTTGGGGGCCTCGTCGAGGCCGAGCACACGCGCGATCATCGTCTGCACCTGGCGCTTGTCCGCGTTGCCGTACCCGGTCACGGCGGCCTTCACCTCGGACGGGGTGTGCAGCCCGACCGGCAGCCCCCGTGCCGCCGCGGCGTGCAGGGCGAGTCCGGCGGCCTGCGCCGTCCCCATGACCGTCCGGACGTTCGCCTGCGCGAACACCCGCTCGACCGCGACGGCGTCGGGACGGTGCTCGTCGATCTCGGCGGCGATGCCGTCGGCGATGCGGAGCAGCCGCTGCTCGAGTGCCATGTCCGCCGGGGTGCGCACGATCGTCACGTGGACGAGCCGGGCGCGGCGGTTCGATGCGACCTCGACGATGCCGACGCCGCACCGCGTGAGCCCGGGGTCGACCCCGAGCACGCGCAGCATCGGGCTAGTCCTCGTCCTCGTCGAGCTCGGCCTGGACGTCCGCGGGGATGTCGAAGTTCGAGTAGACGTTCTGCACGTCGTCGCTGTCCTCGAGCGCGTCGATCAGGCGGAACACCTTGCGCGCCGTGTCGGCGTCGACCGGCACCTTGAGGCCGGGGACGAACTCGGCGTCGGCGGAGTCGTAGTCGATCCCGGCGTCCTGCAGCGCGGTGCGGGCCGCGACGAGGTCGGTCGCCTCGGTGATGACCTCGAAGCCGCCGCCCTGGTCGATGACGTCCTCGACGCCGGCGTCCAGCACCGCCGTCATGACGGTGTCCTCGTCGAGGCCGTCGGTCTTGGTGACGGAGATGACGCCCTTGCGAGAGAAGTTGTAGGCGACGCTGCCCGGGTCGGCCATCGTCCCGCCGTTCCGCGACATCGCGGTGCGGACCTCGGCAGCGGCACGGTTCTTGTTGTCCGTGAGGCACTCGATGAGCATCGCGACGCCGTTCGGGCCGTAGCCCTCGTACATGATCGTCGTGTACTCGATCGTCTCACCGGTCAGGCCGGCACCGCGCTTGATGGCGCGGTCGATGTTGTCGTTGGGGACCGAGGTCTTCTTGGCCTTCTGCACGGCGTCGACGAGGGTCGGGTTGCCGGAGAGGTCGGCGCCGCCCATCTTGGCGGCGACCTCGATGTTCTTGATGAGCTTCGCGAACGACTTGGCACGTCGCTGGTCGATGACGGCCTTCTTGTGCTTGGTCGTTGCCCACTTGGAATGCCCGGACACGGTGCTCCTTGCGTCTTGCGGAAAGTCCCGTCCAGCTTAGCGGCCTGGAGGCACGGTGCGGCCCCGCCTCGCGGGCGGGCCCGTCGACGCACGTACGATGGGCGGAGCACCGGGACGACCAGGGGGAACGCATGACCGATCCGCTGTCCGCACTCGAGGCCGCCGTCCAGGCGCTCCCCGACGACCGGACCCTCCGGGTCCGCTACGCCGAGCTGCTCGCCGACGCCGGCCGGCACGGCGAGGCGATCGAGCAGGCGAGCGTCGTGCTGCGCGAGGCGCCGGAGGACGAGGCGGCGAAGGCGGTCGTCCGGCGCGCGGCCCTCGCGGCAGCGGCGCCGCCGGAGCCGCCGGTCGCGCCGCCGACACCGGCACCGAGCGACCGGCACGAGGACATCGACTGGTCCGAGCTCGAAGCGTCGATCGCGAACCCGACCGAGCCGCCGTTCGTCGAGCGGGTCGTGGCCGAGCACGACGATGAGCTCGTGGCCGAGGCTGCCGAGACCGCCGAGGACGCCGACCCGGTGGCGGAGCTGCGCCGCGAGACCGTCCGGCTCGCCGACGTCGGCGGGCTCGAGGTCGTGAAGCGGCGGATCGACGAGTCGTTCCTGCAGCCGATGGCGCACCCCGAGATCGCGGCCGCGTTCGGCAAGAAGCTCCGCGGCGGCCTGCTGCTGTACGGTCCGCCCGGCTGCGGCAAGACGTTCCTCGCCCGCGCGATCGCCGGCGAGCTCGGGGCGCACTTCATCTCCGTCACGCTCAGCGACGTGCTCGACCGGTTCATCGGCGAGAGCGAGAAGAACATCCACCGGGTGTTCCGCACGGCCCGCGAGCACGCGCCGGCCGTGCTGTTCTTCGACGAGATGGACGCGATCGGCGCGAAGCGGAGCGGGAACACGTTCTCGTCGTTCCGGAACGTCGTCAACCAGATCCTCGTCGAGATGGACGGGGTCGACTCGCAGAACGACGGCGTCTACGTCCTCGCGGCCACGAACCACCCGTGGGAGGTCGACGCCGCGCTGAAGCGACCGGGACGCTTCGACCGGATGGTCCTCGTCCGTCCGCCGGACGACGATGCCCGCGAGGCGATCCTCCGTGTCCACCTCCGCCGACGGCCGATCGAGGGCATCGACCTCGGCGACCTCGTCCGTCGCACGAAGGGCTTCTCCGGCGCCGACCTGGAGCACCTCGTGACCACCGCGGCGGAGAAGGCGATGACGGAGTCGATCCGGACCGGGTCGGTGCGGCCGATGCGGATGGACGACATGCGCGCCGCCCTCAAGGAGGTCAAGCCGTCGATCGGCCCCTGGGTGCAGACCGCGCGCAACGTCGCGGAGTACTCCAACGCCAGCGGTGAGTACGACGACATGGTCGAGTGGCTCCGCGAGGAGAAGCAGCTCTGATGGCCGACGCGGTCGACGTCGTGGTCGAGCGCGCCGACGCGCTCCTGGGCTTCAAGCGCCCGGACGACGCGCGGGCCGTGCTCACCGCCGCCGTCGCGAGCACACCGGACGACCCCCGGCTGTGGGCGACGCTCGCACGGGCGGAACGTGCACGCCACGACCACGCCGCCAGTCGCACCGCCGCCGAGCGCGCCCTCGCGCTCGACCCCGACAACGCCACCGCACTGTCCGCCCGGGTGAACGCGATGCTCGACGCGAACGAGCGCCAGGCGGCGAAGGCCGCGGCCGAGGAACTGCGCGAGCGCCGGCCGGACTGGGCGACCGCGCACCTGCTGTGGGCGTTCGCACACACACGCTGGTCGCACGCGAAGCGGTCCGCAGCGGAGGAAGCCGCGTGGCCGACGGCGGACGTCGCCCGGTCCGCGGCAGCCCTCGACCGCGCGCTCGAGCTCGCACCCCACGACGCCCGGCTGTTCGCCGACGCGGCGCAGTGCTACCGCGCCCTCTCGTGGACCGACGGGGCCCTCGCGCCACGGGCTCGCGAGGCCATGGACCGAGCACTCGAGCTCGACCCGAACGACGAGTGGGTGATGCTCGCGGCCGGGTCGGTCCTGCAGCTGTCCGAGCGGGTCGCGCAGTCCGCTCGGGTCCTCGCGCAGCACCCGACGTCGTGGGAGGCCCGCCGGCGTGTGGAGGACGGGCTCTGGAGCCTCGTGTCCGTGCCGGTCGGTGTCGTCGCCTGGTCGCTCGTCGTGACGGTGCTCGGCGCCCACATCGCTGCCGGGGGCGGTGCGAACGCCGTCACGAAGACGCTCGGGTGGACCCTGACCGGCATCGCGGCGCTCTGGGTCTGCTTCGTGGAGGTGCACTCGTTCGCGAAGTTCCCGCGCGGACTGCTCCTCCGGACGATGCGGCGGGTCCCGCTCGTGCCGGTCGTGCTCGGCGTCGCCGCACTCACCTGGGTCGCCGGCGCCGCCGGAGCGGTGCTCCTGCTCGCCGGCATCGTCCCACCAGCCGGTGACGGGTACACCACCATCGTCACCGTGCTCGCCGTCGCGCTGCTGCTGCAGTCCGCTGCGCAGGACGTCACCACGATCGTGCAACGCCGACGTCAGGTACGGTCCGGGCTGTGGGACGGGCTCGTCGCCGACCGCGGACGGCGTCGCAAGGAGGAGAACGACCGCGGTGGTGCGTACATCGCCGGCTTCGCCGCGCTCGTGACCTGGGGCATCGTCGCGCTGGCGGCACCGACCACGGGGACGTGGGCCGTGGCCGCCGTCCCGCTGCTGCTCGCCACACGGGTGTTCGTGCTGCAGAGCGCGGCCGAGATCCTGCGTGCGGTGGGCCGGCCGCGGCGCGCTCGGCTCGTCGTGTACGCCGTGATCGCCCTCGGGTTCGCGGCGTTCGCCGTCCGGGCCGTCGTGGTGCAGGTGCTGGTCGCTACCGGCGTGGCCTGACCCCGTCGAGCCACCGGCTGGTCGGCGTCAGGCGGCGCGGACGAGGTCGAGGAAGCGCCGGTGGAAGCGGTCCTCGCCAGCGACCTCGGGGTGGAACGCACTCGCGATGACGGCGCCCTGCTGGACCGCGACGACCTGCCCGTCGGGGAGCGCGCCGAGGACGTCGACCCCGGGGCCGTATCGCTCCACCACGGGCGCGCGGATGAACACCGCGTGCACCGGGGCCTCGCCGAGGGCCGGCATCGGGATGTCGATCTCGAACGAGTCGTTCTGGCTGCCGAAGGCGTTGCGGCGCACCGTCGTGTCGAGCACGTCGAGCGTCTGCTGCCCGGGGATGCCGGCAGCGATGCGCGAGGAGAGCATGATCATGCCCGCGCAGGTACCGTAGGTCGGCAGCCCGCCACGGATCGCCTCGGACAGCGGCTCGGCCACGCCGAAGGCACGCGCGAGCTTGTCCATGACGCTCGACTCCCCGCCCGGGATGACGACGCCGTCGAGGGCACCGATCTCCTCCGGGCGACGGAGCGGCACCACGTCGGCACCGAGTTCCGTCAGCGACGCGATGTGCTCACGGAAGTCGCCCTGCAGCGCGAGGACCCCGATGCGGGGCCGGGCGCTCACCAGCCGCGCTCGGCGAGACGGTGCGGTGCGGGGACGTCGGCGACGTTGATGCCGACCATCGCCTCGCCCAGACCGCGGGAGACCTCGGCGATGACCTTGGGGTCGTCGTGGAAGGTCGTCGCCTTGACGATCGCGGCGGCACGCTTGGCCGGGTCGCCGGACTTGAAGATGCCGGAGCCGACGAACACGCCGTCCGCGCCGAGCTGCATCATCATCGCGGCGTCGGCCGGGGTCGCGACGCCACCGGCGGTGAAGAGCACCACGGGGAGCTTGCCGGTCTGCGCGACCTCCTTCACGATGTCGAACGGGGCCTGCAGGTCCTTCGCGGCGACGTAGAGTTCGTCTTCCTTGAGGTGGCGCAGCGCCGCGATCTCCTTGTTGATCGTGCGGATGTGCTTGGTGGCCTCGGACACGTCACCTGTGCCGGCCTCGCCCTTGGAGCGGATCATGGCCGCGCCCTCGGTGATGCGACGGAGCGCCTCGCCCAGGTTGGTCGCACCGCAGACGAAGGGGGTGGTGAAGTTCCACTTGTCGATGTGGTTGACGTAGTCGGCCGGCGACAGCACCTCGGACTCGTCGATGTAGTCGACGCCGAGCTCCTGCAGCACCTGCGCCTCGACGAAGTGGCCGATGCGGGCCTTCGCCATGACGGGGATCGACACGCTCGCGATGATCTCCTCGATCATCGAGGGGTCGGACATGCGGGCGACGCCACCCTGCGCGCGGATGTCGGCGGGGACGCGCTCGAGGGCCATGACGGCGGTCGCGCCGGCCTCTTCCGCGATGCGGGCCTGCTCGGCGTCGACGACGTCCATGATCACGCCGCCCTTGAGCATCTCGGCGAGGCCGCGCTTGACGCGGTCCGAGCCGGTGATCGAGGTGCCGGGGGTGCTCGTGGTGCTGCTGCTGTCGCTCATGATGCCGACAGTCTAGTGCTCCGACGGCCACCCTTCGGCGACGAGTCGGCGGGTCTCGCCGAGCAGCTGGGACATCGACTTCGTCCGCGCGATGATCGGGAAGAAGTTCGCGTCCGACTGCCACCGCGGCACGATGTGCTGGTGCAGGTGACCGGCCACACCGGCGCCGGCGACCTCGCCCTGGTTCATCCCGATGTTGAAGCCGTCGCAGTGCGACACGGCACGCAGGACGCGCATCGCCGTCTGGGTGAGCTCGCCGATCTCGCGGAGTTCGTCCGGCGTCGCCTCGTCGTAGAGCGGGACGTGGCGGTACGGGCAGACGAGCAGGTGCCCGTTGTTGTACGGGAACAGGTTGAGCAGGACGTACGCGTGCTCGCCCCGCGCGACGATGAGGCCGTCCTCGTCAGACTTGTGCGGAGCCTCGCAGAACGGGCAGTCGTCGTCGTGGCCGCGGCCCCTGCCCTCGCGCCCGGCGTCGATGTACGCCATCCGGTGCGGGTTCCAGAGGCGCTGGAACGCATCGGGCACCGCGGCGCCGGTCGCGGCGTCACGGATCACGAGCGGGTCGTCCGCCCCGCCGGCGCCGGCCGCACCGGCCGGACCCGACGAGTCGGCAGCGGGCACGGCGGTGGAACCGGCCGCGTCGTCGACGCGACCGGTCCCACCGACGGGATCCGTGCCTCCTGGAGGGGTCATCAGACCTGCGCGCGCTCGCGGATCGCGGTGAGGATGCGCTCGACCGCCTCGTCCACGGGCACACCGTTGTCCTGTCGACCGTCACGGAAGCGGAACGAGACCGCGCCGGCGTCGCGGTCGTCGCCGCCCGCGATGAGCTGGAACGGCACCTTCTGCTTCGTGTGCGTGCGGATCTTCTTCTGCATGCGGTCGTCCGAGTGGTCGACCTCGGCACGGACGCCGTGCGATCGCAGCCTCGCGACGACCTCGTCGAGGTAGTCGCCGTACTCCGCCGCGACCGGGATCGCGACGACCTGGACCGGGGCGAGCCAGGCCGGGAACGCGCCGGCGTAGTGTTCGGTGAGGACGCCGAAGAACCGCTCGATCGAGCCGAACAGCGCGCGGTGGATCATGACGGGGCGCTGCCGCGTGCCGTCCGCCGCCGCGTACTCGAGGCCGAAGCGCTCGGGCAGGTTGAAGTCGAGCTGGACGGTCGACATCTGCCAGGTGCGGCCGATGGCGTCACGGGCCTGCACGGAGATCTTCGGGCCGTAGAAGGCGGCACCGGCGGGGTCCGGCACGAGTTCGAGTCCGGTCTCCTCCGCCACCTCGCGCAGGGTGTTCGTGGCGACGTCCCACACGTCGTCGTCGCCGACGTACTTCTCGGGGTCCTTCGTGGAGAGCTCGAGGTAGAAGTCGTCGAGGCCGTAGTCACGGAGCAGCGACAGCACGAACTGGAGGGTCGTGGTGAGCTCCTCCTTCATCTTCTCCTGCGTGGTGAAGATGTGCGCGTCGTCCTGGGTCAGGCCGCGCACGCGGGTGAGGCCGTGGATGACGCCGGACTTCTCGTTGCGGTAGACCGTGCCGAACTCGAACATCCGCAGGGGCAGGTCGCGGTAGGACCGGGCCTGCGAGCGGTACGCCAGGATGTGCATCGGACAGTTCATCGGCTTGAGGTAGTAGTCGGCGCCCTGGCGGGTGATGTTGCCGTCTTCGTCGCGCGCCTCGTCCATGTGCATGGCCGGGAACATGCCGTCCTTGTACCAGCCGAGGTGCCCGGAGGTCTCGAACAGGTCGCCCTTGGTGATGTGGGGCGTGTAGACGAACGAGTAGCCCTCTTGCTCGTGCCGACGGCGCGAGTAGTCCTCCATCTCGCGGCGGATGATGCCGCCCTTCGGGTGGAAGATCGCCAGGCCGGACCCGATCTCGTCGGGGAAGGAGAACAGGTCGAGCTCGGCGCCGAGCTTGCGGTGGTCGCGCTTCGCAGCCTCTTCCAGCCGGAGCAGGTAGGCCTTGAGCTGGTCCTTGTCGGGCCAGGCCGTGCCGTACACGCGCTGGAGCTGCGGGTTCTTCTCCGAGCCGCGCCAGTACGCCGCGGCGACGCGCATGAGCTTCGACGCGTTGCCGATGATGCGGGTGTGCGGCAGGTGCGGGCCGCGGCAGAGGTCCTGCCAGACGACCTCGCCCGTCTTCGGGTCGACGTTCTCGTAGACCGTCAGCTCGCCGGCACCGACCTCGACGCTCTCGCCCGAGTCGCCGGCGTCCGCGGCACCCTTGAGGCCGATGAGCTCCTGCTTGTAGGGCTCCCCCGCCATGCGCTCGCGGGCTTCCTCGTCGGTGACGACGACGCGGCGGAAGCGCTGGGCCTGCCGGATGATCCGGTCCATGTTCTTCTCGATCGCCTTGAGGTCTTCGGGGGTGAAGGGCTCGGCGACGTCGAAGTCGTAGTAGTAGCCGTCGGTGACGGGCGGGCCGATGCCGAGCTTGGCGTCGGGGTTGATCTGCTGCACCGCCTGCGCGAGCACGTGCGCGGCCGAGTGGCGCAGGATGTCGAGGCCGTCCTGCTCGTCGAGGGTGACCGGCTCGACGAGGTCACCGGCGTCGACCGAGGCGGCGAGGTCCTTGAGCACACCCGCGACACGGATCGCCACGACGCCGCGGACGCCGTCGAACAGCTCGGTGCCCGTCGTGGTCGTCGTCGCGGTGCGGGGCTCGGGTGCCTGGGGCACGGCTGCGGGCTCGGCGTTGTCCGGCGACGCGCCTTCCGGCGCTGCGGCGACTGACTCGGTCACGATGATGGGACTCCTCGGTTGGATGGTGGATCAAGACTAGTGCGCGGGGCGCCCGCCGAGGCTCACGCGGGGACGGCGCCGAGGGTCTGCACGGGCAGGCGCGGTTCGAGGCGCTCGCGACCCGACAGGCCGTCGAGTTCGAGCAGCGCGGCGAAGCCGATCGCCTCGTAGCCGGCGCGCTCGAGCAGGGTCACGGTCGCGGCCGCGGTGCCCCCGGTCGCGAGGACGTCGTCGACCACGAGCACGCGCGTGCCCGCGGGCAGCTGCCCGGGGCGGAGCTCGAGCTCGGCCTCGCCGTACTCGAGCGCGTACTGCTCGCTGAGGACCTCGCCGGGGAGCTTGCCCGCCTTGCGGACGGTGAGGACGCCGACCTGGTGCTGCGCGGCGATCCCGCCGGCCAGCGCGAAGCCGCGGGCCTCGATGCCGGCGACGGCGGCGAAGCCCTCGCCGATCGCGAAGGGTGCTGCGAGTGCCTCGCACACGCGGCCGAACGCGACGGCGTCGGAGAACACCGGCGTGACGTCGCGGAACAGGATCCCCGGCGACGGGAAGTCCGGGACGATGGCGGTGAGGCGTTCGACGAGTGCAGCTGCGGTTTCGGTCACCCGACAACGGTACGGGAGGCGCGGGGTGCGCCCGACCCGCCCCGCACCGTGCGCGGTGGGGCGCGCGGGGCGCGGGGGCGCGGTTCGCGTGACAGTGTGCGAGGTCCCGCGCTCCGTGCGGGGCCAGGGGCCGGGCACGGAGAGCGGAACCTCGCACACTGCGGCAGACGCGGGGCGGCGCGCGCCGCCGCGCCGCGCGGCTCAGCGCCAGCGGTTGAGCATGCCGACCTGCGTGAGCCACGCGACCTCGCGGGCGGCGCGGTCCTGTTCGAGGCGCCGGCGCGTCTCGAGGTCGACCGACGGACGCACGTGGTGCGTCCGACGACTCCAGATGATCAGGGACATCCCGATGCGGAGTGCGATGCGGTCGGAGAGCGAGACCCGACGGCGCACCGCACGGGTATCGGGGGGACGGTTGACGGTCTTCGTTGACAAGGTGGTGCCTTTCAGGCGTGACGACGACTGCCAGGGCATGGCAGTACTGCCCGGAACGCGGGCAAGGGAGATGAATGCGCGAGAATGCATTCCGCGCCCCGTCGAAGAATGCACGACGGGTGCGGTCAGGAATTGCTGCCGATGGAAGGAGCGTCGCACCGGCCACCGACATTCACGACCGGTTTCGGGCACACGCCGAGTGCGTCACCACGAGGGCGACGGGCGAGTGCGACCGAGGGTCGGAACGGCACCGGACGGCGAGGATGACCTCAGCGCGGACGGGCCGGTCGGAGATGCGACTGGTGTGGGACGCCCCGTGTCAGCGGACCCGGATCGGGGTGCCGCCGGACGTACGGATTCCACGGAACGGAGTCGTTTCGGTGAACATCATGGTCAGGCCCCCTCTCGGTCTCGTGCTGACGCGGTGATTGCTGCTCGTGAACACTATCCACACCGGTATTCCCCGCGCAACCCTTTTCTCGAGATTCGTCCGGAATTGCATTCCCGAACAGTTCGGAGACGCCGGACACGCAGAACGCCCCGGTCCCACGAGGGGTACCGGGGCGTTCGATGCGGACGAGGTGCCTAGACCGCGGCGGGGACCGCGACCGTGGCGTCGAGCGCGCCGTCGACCACGTCGACCCGGACGGTGTCGCCCGCGGCCACGGCCTCGTCGACCACGAGGCTCGCGATGCGGTCGTCGACCTCGCGCTGGATCAGCCGACGGAGCGGGCGGGCGCCGTACTCCGGCTCGTAGCCGTGCTCGGCGAGCCACCCGACCGCGGCGTCCGTCACCGTCAGGGTCATCCCCTGGGCGACGAGGCGCAGCGCGGTGTCCTCGAGCAGGAGCGACACGATCGACTCGATCTGCGAGCGGTCGAGCTTGCGGAACAGCACGATCTCGTCGATGCGGTTGATGAACTCCGGCCGCATCGCCTCACGGAGCTTGCCCATGACCCGGGCGCGCAGGTCGTCCTCGGCGAACCCGTCCCCCGCGCCGACCGGCGCGAAGCCGAGTGCACCGGAGCGCGACGCGAGGAACTCCGAGCCGATGTTCGACGTCATGATCACGACGGTGTTCCGGAAGTCCACCGTGCGGCCCTGGCCGTCCGTCAGCCGACCGTCGTCGAGCACCTGCAGCAGCAGGTTGAACACGTCCGGGTGCGCCTTCTCGACCTCGTCGAGCAGGACGACCGAGTACGGGTTCCGACGGACACGCTCGGTCAGCTGCCCGGCCTCGTCGTAGCCGACGTACCCGGGAGGGGCGCCGACCAACCGCGACACGGTGTGCCGCTCGCCGAACTCGCTCATGTCGAAGCGCAGCATCGCCGACTCGTCGCCGAACAGCGACCCGGCCAACGCCTTCGCGAGCTCGGTCTTGCCGACACCGGTCGGACCGAGGAACAGGAAGCTGCCCACCGGACGACGGGGGTCGCCCATGCCGGTCCGGCTGCGCCGCACCGCGGTCGCGATCGCCCGCACGGCGTCGTCCTGGCCGACGACGCGCTCGTGGAGTTCGTCCTCGAGCGCGGCGAGCCGGGAGCGGTCGCCCTGCGTCAGGCGGGTCGCCGGGATCCCGGTGGCACGCGACACGACGGCCGCGATGTCCTCCTCCGTGATCGAGGTGCCCACGGATTCCGGACCGGAGGCGCGACCCGCGTCGGCCGATCGGGCGGCGGTGATCCGCGCCTCCAGTCCGTCGATCTCGTCGCGCAGGCGCGACGCTTCCTCGTAGTGCTCCTCGGCGACGGCCGCGTCCTTCGACGCGGTGAGCGTCGCGACCTGTGCGCGGAGCGCCTCGACGTCGACGTCGCCCGACAGGGCCAGGCGACGACGTGCGCCGGCCTGGTCGATGAGGTCGATGGCCTTGTCCGGCAGGTGCCGGTCGGTGACGTAGCGGTGCGAGAGCTCGACCGAGGCGCGCAGGGCGTCCGGCGTGTAGGTGACGCTGTGGTGCTCCTCGTAGCGCGGGGCGAGTCCGGTCAGGATCGCGACGGCGTCCTCGACGCTCGGCTCCCCCACCGTGACCGGCTGGAAGCGACGCTCGAGTGCGGCGTCCTTCTCGATCCGGCGGTACTCGTTCAACGTGGTCGCGCCGACCATGTGCAGGTCGCCACGGGCCAGCCGGGGCTTGAGGATGTTGCCGGCGTCCATCGAACCGCCCTCGCCGCCACCACCGGTGCCGACGACGGTGTGGAGCTCGTCCACGAACACGATGAGCTCGTCGGCGTGCGCCGCGATCTCGTCCATCGCCTTCGTGAGGCGCTCCTCGAAGTCGCCGCGGTAGCGCGTGCCGGAGAGCATGCCGGCGAGGTCGAGGGCGACCACGCGCTTGCCCTGCAGCAGCACGGGCACGTCGCCGTCGGCGATGCGCTGGGCGAGTCCCTCGACGATGGCGGTCTTGCCGACGCCGGGCTCGCCGATGAGGACGGGGTTGTTCTTGGTGCGACGGAGCAGGATCTCGACGGTCTGCTCGATCTCGTCGGCGCGGCCGATCACCGGGTCGATGCGGCCGTCGCGGGCCCGCTCGGTGAGGTCGGTGCCGAACTGGTCGAGCGTCGGGGTGTCGCTCTCGGTGTCGGTGGTCTGGTCGGTGCTCGTGGGCATCGTGCGCCCCTCCCTGGCGGCCGCCGCGGCCTGCGCGGCGTAGTCCTGCATCACCTGCGGGGTGACGCCGGCACTGGCGAGCAGCTGCCCGGTGACGGTGTCCTGGTCCATGACGAGCGCGAAGAAGACGTGCTCGGGATCGGTGTAGGTGCTGCCGAACCCGCGGGCGGCCTGGGTGGCCTCGAGCAGGATCCGCTGCGCGGTCCCGGTCAGGGCCGGGCGACCGTCGGGCTGCTGGCGGGGTTCGCGCGCCATCGGCAGGCGCTGCTCGACCTCGTCCGCGAACTGCTCGGGGTCGACCCCGGCGTGCCGGAGGACCGCGGTGAACGGGTCGGTGCGGACGAGCACGTGCAGGACGTGCAGGGCGTCGATCTCGTGCTGGCCCTGCTCGGCCGCGAACTCCGCGGTGCGCTGGAGCAGCTCGTGGGTGCGACGGCTGAGCAGTCGCGTGATGTCGACCGGGCGTCCCAGCGGTACGGATCGCTGGGCGCCGGAGTCCTGTGCCGCGAGCAGGCGGGCGAGGAACTCGTCGAACGAGTCGTTGCCGCCGGTCGGGCCGAACGTTGCTGGCAAAGGGACCTCCTGGGAACTTGAGTGCCTTCGACTCAATGCAACGCAGGAGGGACCGGGTCATTCCCGGTCGTGGAAGAAACTTGCGGCGACCCGGCTCAGGTCCGTGCGATCGGTGCTGCGGTCGCCTCGGTGATGCGCACGAGGTCCGCCGGGGACACCTCGATGTCGAAGCCGCGACGCCCGCCGGACACGAAGATGCTCGCGTAGGACAGCGCCGACTCGTCCACCACGGTCGGCAGCTTCGTCTTCTGCCCGACCGGGCTGATCCCGCCCACCACGTAGCCCGTGCGCTTCTCGGCGAGGGCCGGGTCCGCGAGCGTCGCCTTCTTCCCGCCGACGGCAGCCGCGATCGCCTTGAGGTCGAGCCGGTTCGCCACCGGGACGATCGCCACGGCCAGGGCACCGTCGACCGACACCACGAGGGTCTTGAACACCTGCTCCTCGCGGAGCCCGAGGGCGGCCGCGGCCTCCTCGCCGAAGTTCGTGGCGGTCTCGTGGTGCTCGTACACGTGCGGCGTGTACGCGACCCCTGCCCGCTCGAGGGCGGCGGTCGCTGGGGTGCTCGGCGAACCTGCGGTCATGGGCACGATCCTGCCGTGACCAGCCACTTCCCCCACGACGGCGCGCGGGCGTTACCCTGAACGGACCATGACCGCCGTCGAACTCCTGCTGCGCGCCACCGCCGCGCTGGTGCTCGGCGACCCGTCGGTCGGTGCCGTCCCGCTGCTCGCGGTCGCCGCGCTCGGACTCACGGCCGTGGCGGTCGCGGTGCTGGTCGCCGGCGTCCTCGCGATCGTCCTCGGCCTGGTGCCGGTCCGGTCGGCGTCGTCGCGCGCCCCGGCCGACCTCGTGACGCGGATCGCGTGGAGCCACCCCGACGCCGACGGGCACGCCCGACCCCGGGCACCGGGAGCCGTCGCCTGAGGCCCTGACCACCGACCGGTGGACGGGCCGTACACGCGAACCCTCCCACCGAACCGATCGGAACGTCATGGACCTCACCACCCTGCCCCTCGTCGGGCCGCTGCTGCACGGCGGCGCCGACCTCCTCGCCGCCACCAGCGCGGCGCTCTCCCCCGTCGCCGGAGGGCTCGCCGCCGCCGTCGCCGTCGTGCTGCTCACCCTCGTGGTCCGGGCCGTCCTCGTCCCGCTCGCCGTGCTGCAGGTCCGCGCGGAACGGGACCGCCGACGCCTCGCCCCGCAGATCGCCGCGCTCCGGAAGCGCCACGCGCAGGACGCCGAACGGCTGCAGCGTGCGATGCAGGAGCTGTACACGAACGAGAAGGTCTCGCCGCTCGCCGGGTGCCTGCCGGTCCTCGCCCAGGCACCGGTGCTGTCGCTCGTGTACACGCTGTTCACGCACGCCTCGATCGACGGCACGGTGAACACCCTGCTGACGGCCACGCTCGCGGGCGTCCCCCTCGGGCACTCGCTCGTGGTCGTCGTGACCTCGCCGCTCTGGTGGCACGCGTGGGTCGTCGTGCTCCTGCTCGCCCTCGTGGTCGAGCTCACCCGGCGGGCGAACCTGCGGTGGAACCCGGCGGCGGTGCCGGACGCCGCGGTGCCGGGAGCGGGTGCGACGGCGGCGATCGGCCGGTGGGCACCCTTCGTCACGGTGGTGTTCGCCGCGATCGCGCCCCTGGCCGCCGCACTCTACGTCGTCACGAGTGCGGCGTGGACGCTCGGGGAGCGTGCGGTGCTGCGACGCGTGCTCGCCTGACGTCGCGGTCGGGCGGCGGGCGTGTCAGCCGCCCTGGCCCTCCTGCTGCGGGCCCTGGTCGACGGGGTCGTACTCGGTGCCGCGGCCCTGCTCCTCGTCCGGCAGGGGGACGTGCCGCTCGGTGCCCGTCCCGCCCGGGCTCGTCGCGACGTAGTCGGCCTCGCCGGACTGCGTGTCGTGGCTCAGCGGCTCGAGGGTCTCGGGGTCGGGATCGTGCTTGTCGCTCATGACCCCCGTCTACGCCCCGCGAACTGGGTGCGCGCCCGCACGGCGCCGGTGGGACGATGGGCGGACAGTGCGACCGGACCGGGAGTGCGCATGGCCGACGACGACGTGGCAGCAGAACGAGCACGGCTCGAGGCGCTCGCATGGGGTGGTGCCGCGTCCGAGACCGACGCGGCCGCAGCGCGGCTCGCCCTCGAGCGGCTCGGCCGAGGACGGCGCGGTCCAGGAGGCGCGGCCCCCGTCTCCCCGCGGGCCCGGTCGACGGGGCGGTCGCGTCCGACCTCCGCGGCGGGCTCCGACCGGGCCGTCACGTCCGGCACGACGAGCCCGTTCCACACCGGCGGTGCGCGGCCCCTCGCCGGTTCCTCGGGAGCCGTCGCCGACCGGGTCACGACGCCGGCACCGGGTCCGGTCTCGGTGCCGTCGACACCGGGGCCGCGGACACCGGAGGCGGGACCACAGGGCGCGGCCGCCGCCGCGGATGGGCCGAGCACGGTCGACCGAGCGACGACGAACGACGCGGGCGGGGTCACCGACGGACCGGACCACGAGACGGAGCCGGGCGACCGTGGCGGAGGCGGGTCGCGCCTCCTGGACCGCATCGGCGCCTGGCGGACGCGAGCCGCACGGGTGCTCTGGACCACCCGGCCGCGCGTCTGGATCGGGCTGGGCGTCGCGGCGGCCGTCGGCGTGGCGTTCGCGGCGGGGACGGTGGTCGGGACCTCGAGGCCGGACCCGGCGGCGGCGCCGAGCGTGACGCCGAGTGCCGGGACGATCACGCTCGAGGACCTGCTGGACGCGCCGCAGACCTACGCCGACCAGCTGCCGGGACCGGTCGAGGCGCCGGTCACGCTCCGGACGACGCGGCTCATCTTCACGAACCGTGCGCTCGACGGCGGCTCGTTCGAGACCCCCTGGAGCGTGTGGGCCGGCGTCGGGACGGACCGGTCGACGATCTGCCTCGTCGCGACGGCGAACCGGCTGGAGTCGACGTCCGCGTGCTACCCGCGGCAGGACGCGCTGCACGGGTCGGTCTCGCTGTCGGCGCAGTCGATGAGCGGCACGCTGACGCTGAGCCTCCGGGGCGGCGGGGTGCAGGGCACCGTGACGAACGAGAACTGATCGATCGAGCCCGTGCGGACTGCGCCCGCCCGGCCGGTCCTAGGCGGACGGTTCGCCGGATCGACGCGTCCGGATCGCGCCGGTGACCACCCCGACCGATCCGGTGACCGTCTGGATCGCCCGGCTGATCGTCGGGACCGACGTCGTGACGACGGCGAGCGAGGAGGTGATGGCCTCGAGCGACGACGTCGACAGGTGCTCCTGCGCGTGCGTCCGCGCCGGGAAGCCCTTGCGTGCGGCGATCACGACGCCGAGGGACGCGACGAGGACCGCCCCACCGGCGAACGGCATCCACTGGAGGCCGACGGCGCCGAGGGCCTGGCCGCCGAGGGCCGCGCCGCCGGCGATCCCGATGTTCGAGGCGCCGTTCACGAGCGCACCGGCGATGTCGGGCGACACGCCACCGGTGCGGATCGCAGCGGCCATGAAGAGCGTGCCCGTGGTGCCGTTCGCCGCCATCCAGACGCCGGCGACGGTCATCGTCCCCACGAGCGATCCGTGCACGAAGGGCAGCACGGCGAACGCCGCGGCCATGACGGCGACCGAGACGATCAGGGTCTGCCGCGGAGCGCGGTCGACGAAGAGTCCGGCGAGCCAGAGTCCGACGACCCCGGTGGCACCAAGGACGAGGAGCGCGCCGGAGACCAGGTCGGGCGCGAGTCCGGCGTCGATGGCGTACGGGCCGATGTACGTGTAGACGACGTAGTGGCCCGCGAAGAGGAGCAGGTCGGCGACGACGACCGAGAGCAGGCCGGTCCGGGCCCAGGCGCGCGGCGAACCGATGTGCGGCGAGGAGGCACCGCGCACGGCCGGCAGGAAGGCGAGCGCGACGCCTGCGAGCACCGCCGAGGCGACCGCCACGGAACCCACGGCGGGTCGCCAGCCGATGTGCTGCGCGACCCAGGTCGCGATCGGGACGCCGAGCACGAAGCCGAGCGAGCTGCCCGAGTACACGAATGCGATCGCACGGCCCGCGAGGCGCGGTGGCACGATCCGGGTCGCGTACGCCGAGGCGACGGAGAAGAACAGCGCGTGGGCCACACCGCCGACGATCCGTCCCGCGCACACCACGGCGAAGGACGGCGCGAGCGCCACCATGAGGTTGGAGACGGCGTACCCGACGAGGGTCGCGACGAGGACCGCCTTGCGCGGCAGCCGGGCCGTGAACGACGTCAGGGGCAGCGCGAGCAGGGCCACGGCCGCCGCGTACACGGTGACGACGATGCCCATGGTCGACTCGGAGACCCCGAGGTCGTGGCTCATCGTGCCGAGCAACCCGACCGGCATGAGCTCCGTCGTGATCGCGAAGAACGTGGCGAGCCCGAGCACGGCGATGCCGACGATCGAACCGGTCGTCACGGTGATCGGCCGCGTGTGCGTGGGCACGGCCGAGGTTCGGGTGGTGGTGGTTGACACGGGGCTGACCTCCTCGCTGGGGACGTCCGGGCGCACGGCGACGACGTCGGAGGAGACGAGGAACTGCGCGCTCGAGCTGTGGATGTGGTTGTGGGTACGACTCCACGGCGAGTGCGCTCCTCCAGTCTTGCACGGTGTGGCGAGGGGCGCGAGGGGGTGCCGCTGAGAACTTCCTCGGACCGCTCCAACGGCGCAGTGACGGGAATTGTTCCCGGGACGCAGAACGGGGTGGGACCGCTCGGCCCCACCCCGTTGCGCGACAGGTGTCAGTCCTGCAGGTGCGACGTCCGGCGACGGTTGCGCACCGCGCGGAACGTCAGGAGTCCGCCGCCGAGCAGCACGAGCACGCCCGCGGCGATGAGCCCCGGCGTCAGGTCGGCGCCCGTGTAGGCGAGGGCGCCGTTCGTCGGGCCGGAGCCCGTCGCGGCGACCGGCGCGGTCGTCGGGACGGGGCTCGCCGAGGGCGTCGGCGTGGCGGTCGGCGTCGGGCTCGGGGTCGCGGCGGCTGCGACGACGAGGTCGTCGACGGTCACCACGTCGGTGTCGTCGAGACCGGACGTGAACCCGACCGTCGCGTCGCTCCCGGAGACCGACACGGTGTAGTCGGTCGACGGGGCGAGGCCGTCGAGCGTGTACCGGCCGTCGGCGCCGGTGGTGGCCGTCACGGGTCCGCCCGAGTCCGCCTCGTCCGGCGTGGCCGTCACGGTGCGTCCGGCGACCGGTGCGTCGTTCGTGTCCAGGACACGGCCGTTCGCGCTCGTGGTGACCGCCTCGGGCGCTGCCGGGGTCGTGAAGGCGAAGTCACGGGTCTGGTCCGCGCCGCCGCCGACCAGCGTCACCGCGGTGCTCGTCGCCGTGCCCGTCGCGTCCGGCGTCGGGAGTGCCGAGCGGACCGTGTAGGTGCCGCCCACCGTCGTGAACGAGTACGAGCCGTCAGTGCCGGTGACCGTCGTCGCGACGACCGTGCCGGCCGCGTCGAGCAGCTCCACGGCCACCCCGCCCTGCGGTGTCCCGTCGAGGCGGACGACGCCGCCGATGCTCGCGACGGCGGCGGTCTCGATCGGGTCGGCCCGCGTGGGTGCCGCGGGAGCCGCCTCACCCGTCGTGACCGTGACCGGGTCCGCCCCGTCGACGGCGACGGTGACCGGTGTGTTCGGGGTCAGGCCTGACGCCGTGTAGTAGCCCTGGTCGTTCGTGACCGTCTGGATCGGCGCGGTCGCGTTCGGGTCGGTGATGACCACGGGGACGTCCGCCGCAGGGTTGCCCGCGTCGTCGACGACCTGTCCGATCACCGCGGTGGTCCCCGTGGGCGACGTGAACGTGAAGTCGCGGACCTGGTCCGCACCTCCCGGGACGCCGTTCAACGAGACGCCCGTCGCCGTGGCGGCACCCGTCGCCCCGGGCGGAGCGGTGATCGCCACCTCGTAGTCGTTGATGACGGGGAGCTCGGGGAACGCGTACTTCCCCTCGGCGTCCGTCGTCGTGGTGTACACGGTCCCGCGCGGCGCCGTCACGGTGACGGTCGCGCCGGGGATCGGCGTGCCGTCGAGCGTGGCCGTGCCGGTGATCGCGGCGGTGCGGTTGGCGAACCACGTCTGGTAGACGGGGAACCCGCTCCGGCGCTCGTACGTGATGGTCAGGCTCGTCAGCGGGGTCGTCGGCGTGAACCAGGCGGTCGCGCCGGCGGTGTCCACCGAGCCCGTGTTGCCCGTGAGCGTCAGCGTGGCGGGGTCCCAGGTCGGGACGTCCCGCCCGGTCGACCCGTCCGGATCCGCCGGGCACGACCAGCCACCCGGCGAGGTCGCCGAGCACGAGTTGTAGACGCTCTGGAACCCGAGGTCGGCGGCGGTCGCGGCGGCGCCGGACTGGGTGACCGCCGAGATCGTCGCACGGTCGGCGTCGACGTCGCCGAGCACGAAGGACCAGCTGCTCGCACCCGGTGTCGGCTCCGCGAACGTGTACGTGGTGACCGACGGCTGGCCGGCCGCATCGGCGAGCGGTCGCTGGTTGAGGTAGGTGTTGCCGCGACTCGACCCGTACGCCGTGCCCGGACCGGTGTTCGGGCCCTGCCAGGTCGAGTTGCCGCTGATCACGGTCGACTGCCGCGAGTTGGACGTGAAGGTGGTCTCCGGGAAGCCAGGCATGCTGACGGTGCCGGTGTAGGCCTTGCTCTGGCCGGCGAGGGTGAACGTCCCCCAGTGCCCGACCGGTTCAGCGGAGGCGGACGACGCGCCGACGAGCGCGAGTCCCCCTCCGAGTGCGAGGGCGGTCAGTGCCGCCGTGACGGTGCGCAAGCGCCGCATCGTGCTCCCCTGCTCGTGCTGACCTGGTCCCTGAGCCAGACGCCGGATTCTCGACGCTTGCTCAGGCTATCCACGGGCGCGAAGTCCGTCCAGAACGAGACGCGTTCGTGATGGTCGATCACTCCGCGGTCAGCCGGTCCAGCGCCGCGACTTGTCCCGCGACGACCATCGACCGCGCCTCGTCGATCGGGACCCAGCGTGCGTCGTCGACCTCCGGCACCTCGACGAACCGTCCGGAGCCCCGCGGCAGCTCGATCCGCGCCGTGTTCGACCTCACCCGATCGACCGAGAAGCCCGGGGCGTCGACCGCGAACACCCGCACGCGCTTGCCGGACGCCTGCCGCACCTCGCCGAGGTCGGTCACCGGTCCGTCCGGTGCGGCGACCCCGATCTCCTCGGCGAACTCGCGCCGTGCGGTGTCGAGCGGGTCCTCGTCCCCCTCGACGATCCCCTTCGGGATCGACCACGCGCGCGGGCGGTTCCGCCAGAACGGCCCGCCCATGTGCGCGATCCAGACCTGCACGCCGACGTCGTCGGCCCGGTACAGCAGGAGTCCAGCGCTCAACACCACAGCGCGAGGCTACACAGCGGGCAACGGCGACACAGCGGGCAACGGGAGTAGTTTGCAGCGCAAGGAGCGCCATGGCGACGCCCCCGGAGGACCCCGGACGAGGAGGTCGATCGGGATGGACGAACGGTGGACGACGGTCACACTGGCCGCCGACGCGGCGAAGCCGCACGAGGAAGCCCTGCACTGGGTCACGTCCCGGGTCGGCACGGGCATCGAACGCATCCGGGTCATCGGCGTGGACCCGGCGATCGAAGGGCGCACCGGACCGGACGGCAAGCGCGTGGCCGACGCCCTGGCGGACGCTGCCCGCACGGCGATGCCCGACGTCCGGGTCGAGGTGCGTCGGCACGCCGGGCCCTTCGCCGCGGCACTCGTCGAGGAGTCGGACGGTGGCGACCTGCTCGTCGTCGGGACCTTCCGCGGCCGGCGCGGTTCGACGGCGGGTGGGGACCCGGCCCGGGTCGCCGAACGTGCAGCGGTGCCGACGGTCGTCGTGCCGGAGGGACCGCACCCGATCGACGGCGACGTCGTCCTCGCGGTCGAGGAGCCGATCGACGAACGCGCCCTCGCGATCGCCGTCGACGAGGCGCGCCGACTCCACCGTCGCGTGACGCTCCTGCGTGCCTGGGAGATGCCGGTGCTGACCCGCACGGGCCTCACGGACTTCGCCGAGGACCCGATGCGGTGGCGCACCCGGAACGCCGAGCTGCTGCAGCGGGTCACGACGGACCTGACCGCTCGGTACCCCGGCGTCCGGTTCCACCCGCTGCTCGTCGAGGGGCACCCGGGGCACGCGATCGCCGCGCACACCCGCCGTGCCTCGCTCGTCGTGCTCGGCCTCGGGCACGTGACGGCGCTCTCGGGGTCGGTGCTGCACGACGTCCTGCGGGAGACGGCGTCGCCGGTGTGCGTGGTCCCCCGGGCGGCGCACGGCGCACACGACGTCGGCAGCGCGGAGGTCCCCGCCGCGACCGGTCAGCCGGCGAGGTCGCGCGCGGCGGCCGCCACGCGCTTCGTGAGGTAGGCGACGCCCCGCGTGTTCGGGTGCAGGGCTCCCGGCTCGAGGTCGATCCGCCGCAGGTCGCCGGTGCCGTCGAGCGAGACGCCCGACACGTAGGGCTTCTTCGTCGCGCACGCCGAGTGCGCCTGGGTGGACGAGAACACGTCGACGAACCGGACCCCGGCTGCTCGTGCCGCCGACGCCGAGACGTCGTTCAGCGCCTCCTGCACGCCGTGCAGGTACCGCACGTCGGTGTTCGTGAACGGGTACGAGTTCGTCGGGAACGATCCCGCGAGCGTCCCGAGGTCGAGGGCGGACCGGAAGCAGCCGCCCTTCGGCGTGTGGTCGGCGTCCGGGAAGATCGCCGGGTACCCGAGGAAGAGGATCGTCGCGTTCGGCGCGGCTTCCTTGACCGTGGCGAGGGTGTCGGCGATGCCGAGGGCGACGCGGGACTCGATCTTCGTGCCGAGCAGGTCCTCGCCGTCGGTCACGAGCGTGCTCCGGCAGGACGGTGCGTCGCGTCCGGAGAACACCGGGCCCTTCGCCGAGAGCGCGAGGCAGGACGCCGCCGTGCCGAAGAGGTCGGCGTCGTTCCCGCCGATCGTCAGCGTCACCAGGCGGGTGCGTTCGGACAGCGACCGGATCTGCGGGGGCACGCCCTTGAACTGGAAGCCGCTCGTGACGTCGTCGCTCGTGGCGCCGCCGCACGTGACGTCGGTGAGGGCGAGCCCGAAGCGCGCGGCGATGCGGTGCGGGTAGTCCTGGGCGGACTGCCCGCACGCACTCGTCGGCAGGTGCGTCGGGTCGGACAGCCCGTACCCGGCGGAGTACGAGTCGCCGAGCGCGACGTACTCGCTGCCCGGCGGGATGTCCGCGAGCGTCTCCGCCGGCACACCGGTCACCGGGTAGGGCTGCGGGACCGGCCACATCGGTGCAGCCGACGCCGCACCACCACCCGCGACCGATCCGGCGAGCACGACGAAGGCCGCCACCACGGCGAGCAGCGTCGAGCGGACGGAGCGGAGCAGGTTCGGCCTCCAGGGACGGGTCGGACGGACCAGGCTAACCGGTCGACCCGGCTGCCGCGGTCAGCGACGGACCGGGCGCCGCGGTCAGCGACGACCCAGGCGCCGCTCTCCCCCGCTGCCGGTGCGGTACTCGAGCCCGTAGTGCTGGTAGACCTCCGGTTCGAGCGACGCGTCGAGCTCGCCGTCGGTCGCGATCGTCGGCGCGGCCTTGATGGTCTTCTTCGGGTACGCGACACGCAGGTGCTTCGGCGCGACGAGGGCTCCGGTCAGGGGCACGAACAGGAGCTTCTGGAAGCCGACCATCCCCGTGGTCACCGCGCCGAAGGCGGGCTCGGACGTCGCGGTGTCGTAGTAGATGCTCTCGAGCGTCCCGACCTTGTCGTCCGCCTCGTCGACGACCGGCAGGCCGATCCAGTCCCGGATGTTCGCGGCTTCGAACACGTGCGCCTCCTCGCGAGCACCCGGCGCGTCCGGGTCGCTCGCCGTCGACGCTACCGGGCCGCGGACGGGTCGGTCACGCCGAGCGAGTCCACCGCGGCGAGCACGTCGTCGGGCCCGATGGCGAGCAGCGCGGGGTCCGGGTCCTCGGCGAAGACGTCGCCGCGCCGCACCGAGGCGTCGGTGAGGACGACGTGCGGACCGGAGGCCGGCGGCCCCCAGGCCTCCGGCGGCGCCGGACCGAAGACGACCACCGACGGGACGCCGTAGGCGGACGCGAGGTGCGCGGCACCGGTGTCGACCGTCACGACGAGCCGTGCGGCCGCGATCACGCCCGCGAAGTCCAGCAGTGCGAGCACGCCGGCCAGGACCGCCCCCGGCGCCAGCCCGGCCGCCTGCGCGACGGCGGCGGCGCGCTCGACGTCGTCCGCGCCTCCCGTCAGCACCACGTCGAGGCCGCGCTCGCGCAGTCCGCGCACCACGGCGGCGAAGCGGTCCGTCGGCCAGTGCCGCGCACCGTGGAACGCGCCGACGTGCACGACCGCGGCACCCTCGGCGACCGGCGGCGCGTCGGGACGGGCGATCGCGACGTCGTCGGGGTCGGCCTCGATCCCGTGCCACCGGAGCAGCTCGGCCCAGCGGTCGCGCTCGTGCACCGCGTCGGGCCACTCCGGTCCGTCGAAGCCGTTCGTGGGGTCGGCGTGGCCGATCACCCGACGGGCACCGAGCGCGGCGACGAGGTCGGACGACTCCGGCCCGGCGCCGTGCAGGTTCACGGCCACGTCGACCGCGCCCGCGGGTGCGCCGATCGGGTGGTCCAGACCGTGCTGGGCGAGGTGCACGTCCACGTCGGGCACGAGCTCCACGACGGGCGCCAGCCAGGCCGTCGTCGCGAGCGAGATCCGGTGGTCCGGGAAGGCGCGGCGCAGCGCGTGCAGTGCGGGCACGGCGACGAGCAGGTCGCCGAGCTTGATGGCGCGGAGCACGAGCAGCTCGGGGCGCCCGTCGGACGGGGGCAGGGTGTCGACGGCGGTCACCGCGCCGACGCTAGACGGACGCCGCCGCCCGCCCGTCCGGGAACGCGTTCCGCGGCTGTTCCTGAACCCGTCACCGGCCCGCGGTCGGTACGTCAGGAGCATGGCCCTCGCTCCGGACCGCACCGTGCGCGGTCTCCTCTTCGACCGGGACGACACGCTCGTCATCGACGTCCCGTACAACGCCGACCCGCACCGGGTGGTGCCCGTCCCCGGCGCGCGTCGAGCAGTGGCACGTGCCCGCGCAGCCGGTCTGGCGCTCGGGGTCGTCACGAACCAGTCGGTGATCGCGAAGGGGATGGCGACGCGCGAGCAGGTCGACGCCACGAACGCCCGGGTGGACGAACTCGTCGGACCCTTCGACGTGTGGTGCGTCTGCCCGCACGACGCCGACGACGACTGCGCGTGCCGGAAGCCGCGGCCCGGGATGGTCCTCGACGCGGCCGGACGTCTCGGCCTCGACCCGTCCGAGCTCGTGGTCGTCGGCGACATCGGCGCGGACGTCGGCGCCGCTCTGGCCGCGGGCGCCCAGGCCGTCCTGGTCCCGACGCCGCGCACCCGGCAGGAGGAGGTCGACGCCGCGCCGACGGTCGCGGCGACGATCGAGGACGCCGTGGCGCTCGTCCTCGACCACGTGCGGGCGGTGCGGTCGTGAGGACCGGACCCCGGGTCCTCGTCGTCCGGCTCGACTCGTTCGGCGACGTCCTCGTCGCCGGGCCCGCCGTCCGGGCCGTGGCCGCCGGCGCGTCCCACGTGACGATGCTGTGCGGGCCGCAGGGTGCGCCCGCCGCGGACCTGCTGCCCGGCGTGGACCGGGTCCGGGTCTGGGCGGCGCCGTGGGTCACCGAGACCGCCCGCCCGATCGACGACGCACTGCTCGCCGACTTCCGCGCCCTGGTCGCCGAGGAGGCGCCGGACGAGGCCGTGGTCCTCACCTCGTTCCACCAGTCGCCGCTGCCGGTCGCGCTGCTGCTCCGCCTCGCGGGCGTCCGTCGCGTCTCCGGCGCGAGCGTCGACCACCCCGGTTCACTGCTCGACGTGCGGCTCCGACCCGGCGAGGACCTCCCCGAGGACGTCCCGGAACCCGAGCGCGCCCTCCGCATCGTCGAGGCCGCCGGGTTCCGACTGCCGTCGGGTGCGTCCAGGAGGCTCGGCGTGCGTCTCGACGTCGCCCCGCCTGCCGAGGTGGCCGGGCTGGACCGGTACGTGGTCGTGCACCCAGGCGCGAGCGTCCCGGCCCGCGCCTGGCCGGAGGACCGTCACCGGGCCCTCGTCGCCGCGTACGCGGCGGAGGGCACCGCCGTCGTCGTCACGGGCTCGCCGGGCGAGCGCGCCCTGACGGCGCGGGTCGCCGGCGACACCGCGATCGACCTCGGCGGACGCACCACGCCGGCCGAGCTCGCGGCGGTCCTGGCCGGTGCCGAGGTCGTCGTCGTGGGCAACACGGGGCCGGCGCACCTCGCCGCAGCGGTGGGCGTGCCGATCGTCAGCCTGTTCTCGCCGGTGGTCCCGGCGGTCAAGTGGGCGCCGGACGCACCGTTCGTCGAACTGCTCGGCGACCAGGGGGCTCCGTGTCGCCTCAGCCGAGCCCGAGCGTGCCCGGTGCCGGGGCACCCGTGCCTGTCCTCCGTGCGCATCGAGGACGTCCTCCAAGCGCACCGGAGGCTACTCGACCGCGCTTCCCGGATGGTCCGGAGAAGTCTGCGGAGCACGCCAGAAGGTGCTGCGTAGCTTCCGCACTGCTCCTCCTCCTCTTCTCCTCGTCCCGACCGGAAGGCCCCGCATGCGGATCCTCGTGTGGCACGTGCACGGCGGCTGGATGGACGCCTTCGTCCGCGGCCAGCACGAGTACCTCGTCCCGACCACGCCCGCCCGGGACGCCTGGGGGCTCGGCCGTGCCGACCGCGCCTGGCCGGCCTCCGTCGTCGAGATCGACCCGGCCGACGTCGCCGACGCCGAGGTCGACGTCGTGGTGCTGCAGCGGCCCGAGGAACTCGACGAGGCGCGCCGGCTGCTCGGCGGGCGCGAGGTCCCGATGGTGTTCGTCGAGCACAACGCGCCCCGTGTGGACGTGCCGAACAGCCGCCACCCGCTGCGGGACCGCGACGACGTCACCATCGCCCACGTCACGCACTGGAACGCGCTCATGTGGGACTGCGGGACGACGCGGACCACGGTCGTCGAGCACGGCGTCGTCGACCCCGGGCCCCGGTACACCGGCACGCTCGACCGACTCGGCGTCGTCATCAACGAACCCGTGCGCCGCGGCCGCGTCGTCGGGACCGACCTGCTCCCCCGCTTCGCCGCGGTCGCACCGGTCGACGTCTGGGGCATGGGCACCGAGCGCCTGCCCGAACTCGGCTTCGGCGACCGTGTGGTCGCCCGCGGCGACGTGCCCGCCGACCCGATGCACGCCGCCCTCGCCGAGCGCCGGGCGTACGTGCACCCGAACCGGTGGACGTCCCTCGGCCTGTCGCTCATCGAGGCGATGCACCTGGCGATGCCGGTCCTGGTCCTGGCGACGACGGACGCGGCCCGCACGGTCCCGGCCGAGGCGGGCGCGATCGCGACGGACGTCGAGCAGCTGGTCCGCGCCTCCAGGACCCTGCTCGAGGACCCGGACGAAGCGCGCCGACGGGGCGCCGTCGCCCGCGAGGCTGTGCTCGCGCGGCATGCACTCGGCCGCTTCACCGCGGACTGGGACGACCTGCTCGACGACGCCGTGACGCGCGCCGTGACGCGGAACCGCACGGCCTCCGCCGCGCTGGAAGGGAGTGCGCGATGAGGATCGCGATGGTGTCCGAGCACGCGAGTCCGCTCGCGGTCCTCGGCGGGGTCGACGCCGGCGGGCAGAACGTGCACGTCGCCGAACTGTCGGGCGCGCTCGCGGACCGCGGGCACCGGGTGACGGTGTACACGCGACGCGACGACGCCGACCAGCCCGTGCGCGTCCTGCTCCGCCCGGGCGTCGAGGTCGTGCACGTCGATGCCGGGCCCGCGCGGGCGGTCCCGAAGGACGACCTCTTCCCGTACATGGGGACCTTCGCGTCGGTGCTCGCCGCGGAGTGGTTCGTCGACCGGCCCGACGTCGTGCACGCGCACTTCTGGATGTCCGGGCACGCGGCCCTCGAAGCCGTCGCCCAGGTCCAGGCGCGCACCGGCGGCGTCCGCATCCCGGTCGTCCAGACCTTCCACGCGCTCGGGGTCGTGAAGCGCCGACACCAGGGCGCTGCCGACACGAGCCCGGCCGAGCGCGAGTGGCTCGAGCCCGCGGTGGGCCGCAGCGCCGACCAGGTCGTGGCGACGTGCTCGGACGAGGCGTTCGAGCTGAAGGCGCTCGGTGTCCCGCTGCACCGCATCTCCGTGGTGCCCTGCGGCGTCGACGTGTCGCTGTTCCGACCCGAGGGCGCCGGTCTCCCCGTGGAGGAGCGCGGCCGTGCCGCCCGGATCCTCACGGCGTCGCGGCTCGTCCGGCGCAAGGGCGTCGGGACCACCATCGCCGCACTCGCCGCGCTCGTGCACGAGGGCCGCGACGTCGAACTCGTCGTCGTCGGCGGTGCCGGGGTCGCCGGCGCCGACCTCCCGGACGACCCGGAGTACCAGCGCCTCGACGCGCTCGCGCGGTCCCTCGGTGTCCGCGACCACGTCACCTTCCGGGGCCAGCTCGGACAGCACGACATGCCGGCGGTCTACCGCAGCGCGGACGTCGTCGTCTGCGCGCCCTGGTACGAGCCGTTCGGGATCGTCCCGCTCGAGGCGATGGCGTGCGGACGCCCGGTCGTCGCGTCGAGCGTCGGGGGACTGATCGACACCGTCGTCGAGGACGCCACCGGGCTGCACGTGCCCCCGCGCGACGAGCACGCCGTCGCCGCGGCCGTCGGCGGTCTGCTCGACGACCCCGACCGACGGGCGCAGTACGGACGGGCCGGCCGCGAGCGTGCCGAGTCGCGCTACACGTGGCAGAAGGTCGCGGCGGACAGCGAGCGGGTCTACGGGCGGCTGCTCGCCGGCAGCCGGTCGGTCGCCGCCCCGGTCCCCGACGCCCTCGCCCCCGACGCCCTCGCCCCGATCGACACCGAGCCCCGCGGTCCACGGGCCGGACGGGCCGCCCGCTCCACCCAGTCCACCGAGAGGACGGCACGATGACCATCGACCAACGCACGGGGACCGTCGACGAGCGCACGAGCGCCAGTGCGCGGATCGTGCTCGACCACGTGGCGGCCTCGGTCCCCGTGGTCGCGTCGCTCGTCGACCACGGCGACCACATCGGTGCATGGGCGGACGACATCGCCGCGCGGCTCGTCGCCGGCCGTCGGTTGCTCGCCGCGGGGAACGGCGGGTCGGCGGCCGAGGCGCAGCACCTCACGTCCGAGCTGACCGGTCGCTTCGACGGGGACCGCCCGGCGTACTCGGCGATCTCCCTGCACGCCGAGTCCTCCGCCGTGACGGCCATCGGGAACGACTACGGCTTCGACGAGGTCTTCGCCCGACAGGTCTCGGCGCACGCACGGGCCGGCGACGTCCTCGTCCTGCTGAGCACGAGCGGCCGGAGCCCGAACCTGCTCCGCGCCGCCGAGGCCGCCCGCGCCGTCGGGGCCCGGACGATCGCGATGACCGGGCCGCGGCCGAACCCGCTCGCCGAGGCGGTCGACGACGCGATCTGCATCGACGGGCCCTCCGCGAACGTGCAGGAGGCGCAGCTCGTCCTCGTGCACGCGCTGTGCCGGGCGATGGAACCGGCGCTCCGCCGCGGGGCACGGCGATGACCGGGCCGCACGGCAACCCCACCGGGCCGCACGGGAACCCCACCGAGCCGCACGGGTCCGCGACCGCGCCGCGGCTCCGCATCGCCGTCGTCGGGGACACCCTGCTCGACGTCGACGTCTCCGGCACGAGCGAGCGCCTCAGCCCGGACGCGCCCGTGCCCGTCGTCGACGTCCGCACCGACGACCGCCGTGCAGGCGGCGCCGGCCTCGTGGCGACGATGCTCGCGCGCGACGGCCACGACGTGACCCTCGTCACCGTGCTCTCCGACGACTCCAGGGGACCGGAGATCCGCAGCCTGCTCCCGGACGTCACCGTCGTCGCGGGCCCGTCCGGAGCGCCCACGCCCGTGAAGACCCGCGTGCGCGTCGTCGACCACGCGCTCGTGCGGATCGACGAGGGGTGCGGCACCCCGCCCGTCCCGGACGTCACCGACGCGATGACCACCGCCCTCGACGGGGTCGACGCCGTCGTGGTCGCCGACTACGGCCGCGGGGTCGCCGCCGCCCCGACCATGCGGGAGGCCCTCGCCCGCGCGGCCCGGAGCACCCCCGTCGTCTGGGACCCGCACCCGAAGGGCGCCGCCCCGGTCGCCGGGGTCGCGGTCGTGACCCCGAACTCCACCGAGGCGCGCCGGTTCACCGCCGACGCGGTCGTGGCGCCCCACGCCGGCGCGGGCAGCGCCGGCAGCGCGGACGTCACCTTCGCCACCGCGGCAGCGGCCCACCTGGTCGCCACGTGGCGCGTCGACGCCGTCGCCGTGACGCTCGGCGACCGCGGCGCGCTCGTCGCGAGCAGCAGGGACGGCAACCGCTTCGTCCCGGCACCCTCCGTCACCGCAGGCGACCCCTGCGGTGCGGGCGACCGTCTCGCCGCCGGTGTGGCCGTCGCCCTCGCCTCGGGAGCCGACGTCGCCGAGGCCGTCACCGCCGGGGTCACCGCCGCGTCCGAGTACCTCGCCGCGGGCGGCGTCACGGCGCTCTTCGCCCAGGAGGGTCCGGCCCCCGTGCGCGTCCCCGGCGCCGACCGCGACGCGATGCGCCTCGTGCACGACGTGCGGAACGCGGGCGGGACCGTGGTCGCCACGGGTGGCTGCTTCGACCTCCTGCACGCCGGGCACGCCCGCACGCTCTCGGCAGCCCGGGCACTCGGGGACTGCCTGGTCGTCTGCCTGAACTCCGACGACTCGGTCCGGGCGCTCAAGGGCCCCGACCGGCCGATCATGGGCCAGGACGACCGCGTCGAGCTGCTCCTCGCGCTGGACTGTGTCGACGCCGTCGTGGTCTTCGACGAGCACACGCCCGACGAGGCCCTGCGCCGCTTCCGTCCGGACGTCTGGGCGAAGGGCGGCGACTACACCGCGGCCGAGCTCCCGGAGTCGCACACCCTCGCCGAGTGGGGCGGCCGCGTCGTGACAGTCCCGTTCCACCCCGGCCGGTCGACCACGCGACTCGCGGCGGCCCTCGAACACGTCGGCTGAGCCGGCACGCCCCACCACCCCCACCACGGAAGGAAGTCCATGCCCGTCCCCACCACCCCCATCGGCCGCGTCCTCGTCACCGGCGGC
>NZ_MJGQ01000001.1:134151-210642 GCF_001865095.1 Curtobacterium sp. MCBA15_013
CCGGCGGCACGCCGATCGTCCTCGACCTGCGGATCGATGCCGTCCCGGACGGCCTCGACGCCGTCGCGGTCGACGTCACCGACACCGAGGCGACCGAGCGAGCCGTCCGCGAGGCAGCGGAGCGGCACGGCGGCCTCGACGCCGTCGTGACCGCGGCGGGGATCGACAAGCCCGCACCGATCGGCGGCATCTCGTCCGGCGACTGGGAGCGGATCGTCGCCGTCAACCTGCTCGGCACGGCGGCCGTCGTCCGTGCGGCGCTGCCCGCGCTCGAGGCGTCGCACGGTCGCGTCGTCACGGTCTCCTCGTCGCTCGCCCTCCGCGGCGTCGGGGACGGCACCGCCTACTCGGCGTCGAAGTTCGGCGTCCGCGGGTTCTCGCAGGCCCTCGCCGCCGAGACCGGCGGCAGCGTCGGCGTCACGAACGTGATCCCGGCGGGCATGCGGACGAACTTCTTCGCCGACCGCACGGAGCAGTACAAGCCCGGGCCGGACGCGCAGCTCATCGAGCCGGAGTACGTCGCGAACGCGATCCTGTTCGCGCTCGCGCAGCCGGCCGGCTGCGAGATCCGCGAGCTGTCGATCATGCCGGCGACGGAGCCGAGTTGGCCGTAGACGCGACCGTCTGACGGACGGGAGGCGCGGTGCGGGCCCGCACCGCGCCTCCCGTCACGTGGTGCGGAGCAGGTCCGCGACGTCGTCGAGCACGGCCTGCGGCTCGACCTCGTCGACGTAGGACGGGTCGTGCGCGCAGCGCTCGGCCGTCCACCCGACCTGCGTCACGTCGACCCCGCACACGGGGCACCGCGTCACGTACGAGAGGTGGACGCGGTGTCGACCGCGGTCGAACGGACCGGCGTTCACCACGTTGCCGAACCAGAACACGCCCACCGTCGGGGTGCCCACGGCCACGGCGAGGTGCCGCGGGCCGGAGTCGTCGCCGACCATGACGTCCGCCGCCGCGAGGACCGCCGGGAGGTCGGTGAGCGGGAGCGCGCCGGTGCGGTCGTGCACTCGGTCCGCGGAGTCGGCGGGCAGCGCGGCCCGGATCGCTGCCGCAGCGGGCACGTCCGTGGCGTCACCGACGAGGACGACGTCGTCACCGGCGGTGAGCCGAGCCCGGGCGACGGCGGCGAACCGGTCCGGGCTCCAGCGGCGCCGTGGATCGGTGGCCCCCGGGTGGATCGCGACGAGCCGCCCGCTGCGGTCCGACGCGGTGCGGACGCCGAGCCGGTCGCGGACCGCCGCGCGCTCCTCGTCGGAGACGCGCACCCGCGGGTCGAGCGTCACCGGTGCGGCACCGGCGAGCGAGACGACCTCGAGGGCCCGGAGGACCTCGTGCTGGTAGTAGACGTAGCGGACCCAACGCTCCGTGACCTCGGCGTCCTCGGTGGCGGTGCCGACCGTGTGCCGGGCGCCGAGCCGGAGGAGGAACGGGTTCGAGTTCCGTCCGCCCCCGTGCAGCTGCACGGCGAGGTCGAAGCGCCCGGCGAGCCGCGACTCGAAGTCCGCGAGGGTCGGGGCACCCTCGCCGGAGTCCCGGACGCCCGGGACGACCGGCAGCTCCTCGAACGCGTGCACGGCGTCGGTCCGGCCGCGCAGCACCGCCGGGGCGGTCGGCGTGCCGAGCAGGGTGATGCGCGCGTCGGGGTACGCCGCTGCCAGGGCCTCGAGCGCCGGCACCGCGAAGAGCAGGTCGCCGAGGCCCCCGCCCCGGAGCACCCCGATCTCGCGGACGTCGTCGAACCGTTCTCCACCGTTGCCGATCAGTTGCACCCGTCCCGTCTACCGACCAGGGGCCGCCCGGACGTCCAGCAGCGGGCTCGGATGGACGAGAAACGCGATGCCGTGGGCGTGCCCAGCTTCCCGCGAGGACCGTCGGACCCCCGCCCGTCCCCCGGAAGGACACCATGACGATCGCTCCCCCCGCCACCGATGACATCGTGGTGGCCGACCCCGCCACCGGGACCCTCGCCTCGACGGTGCGCCGCGCCTCCGAGGAGGAGGTCCGCACCGCCGTCGCCCGTGCCCGCGCCGCGGCCCCGATTTGGGCCCGGACCGCACCGGCGGAGCGGGGTGCCCTGCTGCACCGCGCTGCCGAGCACGTCCGCGCGCACGCCCAGGAGCTGGCTGACCTGAACACCCGGGAGACCGGCAAGGTCCCCGGCGACGCGCTCGGCGGGGTCGAGGCCGGGGTCGGGACGCTCGTGCAGTACGCCGAGCTCGGACCCGTGCACCGCGGCGAGGCCCTGCGCGGCGCGTTCGGCGCTGCCGACTGGTCGGTGCCGCACCCCCGCGGCGTGGTGCTCGCGCTCACCCCGTGGAACGACCCGGTCGCCGTGGCGTGCGGGATCCTCGGCGCCGCGATCGTCACCGGCAACACGGTCGTGCACAAGGGCAGCGAGCGCTCCCCCGCGACGATCGCCCGCCTGAACGCCCTGCTCGCCGAGGTCCTGCCGGACGGCGTCCTCGTCGGGGTGGACGGCGACGGCGCGACGGGTGAACTGCTCCTCGCACAGGACGGCATCAACGTGTACGCGCACGTCGGCTCGACCGCGACCGGTGACCGGCTCTCCGAGGCTGCAGTGCGGACCCGTGCCCACGTCGTCCGGGAGAACGGCGGGAACGACGCGGTCGTCGTGGACGCCGACGTCGACCCGGTGTGGGCCGCCGCCCAGGTGGCCCTCGGCGCCTTCGCGAACACCGGTCAGATCTGCACGAGCGTCGAGCGGGTGTACGTGCACCGCGCGGTCGCCGAGCCGTTCGTGACCGCGCTCGTCGCCGAGGCCGAGCGGCGCACGTCCGCCCCGGCGGCGGAGTACGGGCCGCTCGTCGACGACCGGCTCCGGCGCACCGTGCAGTCGCACGTCGACGATGCCCTGCGGCGTGGGGCGTCGGCGCGCACCGGCGGGGCCACACCGGACGGCCCGGGCGCCTTCTACCCCGCGACCGTGCTCACCGGTGTCACCGACGACATGCTCGTCATGACCGAGGAGACCTTCGGGCCGATCGCCCCCGTGCGCGTCGTCGAGGACTTCGACGAGGGCCTGCGACTCGCGGCGGCCGACCGCTACGGCCTCGCGGCGACGGTGCTCACGAACGACACCGGACACGCCCTGCGTGCGGCCGCGGAACTCCCCGTCGGCACGGTGAAGGTGAACGCCGTCTTCGGCGGTGCCCCGGGCGGCAGCGCGCAGCCCCGGGGTGCCTCCGGAGCCGGGTTCGGGTACGGCCCGCACCTGCTCGACGAGCTCACCACCACGACGGTCGTGCACCTCGAGGCGGCCCCGCCGGCCGGCGGTGCCCGGTGAGCGTCGACGTCCGGCTCGTCCGGGACCTCGTCGCCACGGTCGACGACCGCGAGCCGCTCGTCGTCGTCATCGGCGACTGCATCCTCGACCGCTGGACCGTCGGCGAGGCGGAACGGGTCTCGCGCGAGGCCCCGGCCCCGGTGGTCCGCGTGACGGAGACCGTGGCGGTCCCTGGTGGCGCGGCGAACACCGCGGTCAACGCCCGCGCACTCGCTGCCCGCGTCCGGATGGTCGGGCTGCTCGGTGACGACGAGGCCGGCGCCGTGCTCCGCGAACGCCTCGACGCCGCCGGGGTGGACACGTCCTGCATGGTCGTCGTCCCCGGCACCCGCACCACGACGAAGTCGCGGGTCGTCGGCGGCGACCGGGTCGTCGTCCGCGTCGACGAGATCGCCGCGGAGCCCACCGCCGAGCACGGCGTCCGGCTGGCCGAGGCCGTCGCCCGTGCGCTGCGGTGCGCCGACGCCGCGGTCGTCTGCGACTACGGCCTCGGGGTGGACCCGGCCGACGTCGTCCCCGTGCTCGACGCCGACCGTCCCACCGCGGTCGTCGTCGACGCGCACGACCTCACCCGCTGGGCGGCGCTCCGGCCCGACCTCGTGACGCCCAACGCCGGCGAGGCGGCCGCGCTGCTCGGTGCGCCGCTCGGGACCGGCCCGGACCGGGCGTCCGCGATCGTCGACGCCCGGCACGAGGTGCTCCGACGGACCGGCGCACGTGCGGCGGTCGTGACGCTGGACCGCGACGGCACGGTCCTGGTCGAGCACGGTTCCGACGGTGGCTTCCGGACGCGGGCGGTCCCCGCGTCGGAGCAGCAGGCCTCCGGCGCCGGCGACACCTTCTGCGCCGCTGCGACGGTGGCGCTCGCCGTGCACGCCCCGCTCCGCGACGCCGTGTCGGTCGCCCAGGCGGCAGCCGACGTGGTCGTCCGCGAGGCCGGGACCTCGGTGTGCTCGGCCGCGGCGCTGCTGGAGTCGGTGACCGCGCCGGCCGCGACCGTCGTCGACCACGACGAGCTCGCCGCCGCGGTGGACGCCGCGCGGGAGGCCGGACGACGCATCGTGTTCACGAACGGCTGCTTCGACGTGGTCCACCGCGGGCACACGACGTACCTCCGGCAGGCCCGGGACCTGGGCGACCTGCTCGTCGTCGCACTGAACGACGACGACTCCGTCCGGCGCCTGAAGGGTCCGGAACGGCCGATCAACCCGGCCGAGGACCGGGCCGGCGTACTCGCCGCCCTCGCGTGCGTCGACCTGGTGACGGTCTTCGCCACCGACACCCCGATCCCGCTCATCGAACGGCTGCACCCCGAGGTCTACGTGAAGGGCGGCGACTACTCCCCCGAGATGCTGCGCGAGACCGCCGTGGTGCAGGGCTACGGCGGCGAGGTCGTCATGGTCGACTACGTGCCCGAACACTCCACGACCGCCGTCGTCCGACGGATCCGCGAAGCGGCCGCGGCGACCGAGGCCGCGCGGACGGACCCCGAGGCCACACCGTGACCCGTCAGGGGGAAGTCATACCGCGGTAGGGGGTGGTCGAGACCCGCGCGGGATGGCAGCCGGTCGCACGCTCCGTAGCGTCGATCCCGTCGACGAGGTCCGTCGGCGGAGGGAGCCACCGTGTTCGACCAGATCACCCCGCTCGTCGTCGAGCTGGCGGCCAGCCCACTCGTCTTCGTCGTCCTCTTCGCGCTCTGCCTGGTGGACGGCTTCTTCCCACCCGTGCCGAGCGAGGCCGCCCTCGTCGCGGTCGCCGCCATCGCCGCGACCTCCGGCCAGCCGGTCCTCGCCGGGGTCCTCGCAGCCGCCGCACTCGGCGCGGTCGCCGGGGACTCCGTCGCCTACTGGATCGGCCGTCGGATCGGACTCGGCCGCCTCGCGCGGTCCCGGCGTCCGAGGATCGCCGCGGCGTTCGCGTTCGCCGAGCGCCAGATGCGACGGCGGTCCGCGAGCCTCATCCTCGTCGGTCGGTACATCCCCGTCGGACGCGTCGCGGTGAACATGACCGCCGGTGCGACCCGGCTCCCCTACCGCCGGTTCCTCGCGATCAGCTCGGTCGCCGGGCTGGCGTGGTCGGCCACCTCGATCGGGATCGCCCTCGCGGCGTCGAGCGTGCTGCACGAGCCGCTCGTCGCAGCACTGGTCTCGATGGTGGTCGCCGCCGGACTGGGGATCGCCGTCGACCGGGTCATCGGTAGAGTCACCCGGAAGCGGGAGGCCCGAGCAGCCGCCCGGGCGGACGACCGCGCGGACGCCCGGGCAGCGGTCCTCGACGCCGCCCGCCCCGCACCGCACCTCGCCCACTCCGGAGGGACCGCACGACCGTGACCGCCCACGTCCCACCCGCGACGCCGCGCCGACGCCGGCCGTGGTCGACGCGCCGGGAGTGGGCGACCTGGCCCGTCGTCGCCGCCCGGATCGTGCTCGTCGTCGTGGCCGCGACGCTCTTCGCGGTGGCCGCACCCGTGACGGTCGCCGTGTACGACGTGCCCGTCCCGCTCGCGCTGCTCGTGACCGCGGTGCTCTCCGTCTCGCTCGGGCTCGCTCCCGTGCTGCCACGGACGGCCTCGGTGGTGCACCTGGCGGGAGTGGCGGCCCTCGGGCTCCTCACCGCCGGGTCGCCGGCCGGTCCGTGGCCGCTCCCGGTCACCGCGATCATCGGCGTGGGCGCGCTCCTCGTCGTGCTCGGCGTCCGGACGGACTGGCGACTCACCGCTGCCGTCTGGACCGCGGCGACGGTGCTCACGCTCGGCCTGGTCGCGGTGGTCCCCGGTCGGTGGGACCCGGCCGACGTCTGGGCCGCGACCTTCGTCGTGTCCGCCGGCAGCGACCTGCTCCTCGCCGGGACGGCCGTGGCGATCGGGCAGCGCCGGGCCGTCCGGGTGGAGCTCGCCGAGGCCCGCCGCGACGCCGAACTCGAGCAGGCCCGCCGCCGGTCGGTCGAGGAACGCTCCCGGATCGCCCGCGAACTCCACGACGTCGTGGCGCACAGCATGTCCGTCGTGCACATGCAGGCCGAGTCGGCGCCGTTCCGCGTGGCCGACCTCCCGCCGGCAGCACGTGCGGAGTTCGCGGCGATCGCCGAGACCTCGCGGACGGCGCTCCGCGAGATGCGGCAGCTGCTCGGCACCCTCCGCGGCGACGGCTCGGCCGAACGGGCGCCGCAGCCCCGGCTCGCCGACCTCCCCGCGCTCGTGCAGGCCACGCGGGCCGCCGGGATCCCGGTCGAGCTCCACCTCGACGACGACGCACCCGACGAAGGGGACGACCGGCTGGCACAGCTGAGCGCGTACCGGGTCGTGCAGGAGGCCCTCGGGAACGTCGCGCGGCACGCTCCCGGTGCCGACACGACCGTGACGGTCGCCCGGCGCGGCCCCCTGCTGGCGGTCGAGGTGACCAACGCCGCGCCACCCGCCGGCACCGTCCCCGCCGCTCCCCCGGACGACGGCGGGTTCGGGCTCGCCGGCATGCGGGAGCGCGTGTCGGCACTCGGCGGGACGATCGAGCACGGGCCGCTCCCGGACGGCGGGTTCCGGGTCGCCGTGACCCTGCCCGCCCAGCCGAGCACGGCCCCGCCCGCCCAGCCGAGCACGGCCCCGCCCGACCGAGGAACCCGATGACGCGTGTGATGGTGGTGGACGACCAGCAGATGTTCCGCATGGGACTGCGGGCGATCCTCCAGGCCCAGGACGACGTCGAGGTCGTGGGCGAGGCGTCGGACGGCGCCGAAGCGGTCGTCGAGGCGCTGCGGCTGCGACCCGACGTCGTGCTCATGGACGTCCGGATGCCCGAGCTCGACGGGATCGAGGCGACCCGACGGATCACGGCCGCCCCGGCCACGCAGCCGGTGCGGGTCGTCATGCTCACGACGTTCGACATCGACGACTACGTGTTCGACGCCCTCCGGGCCGGGGCGAGCGGCTTCCTGCTCAAGGACGCCAGCGCCGACGAGCTCGTGCAGGCGGTCCGGACGGTCGCGGCGGGTGACTCGTTGCTGGCGCCGCGGGTGACCCGGCACCTCGTCGAGGCGTTCGTCGCGGGCCCGCTCCCGGCCGCACCCCGGACCGAGGTGCTCGAGGTGCTGACCGAACGGGAGCGCGACGTGTTCCTGCTGCTGGCACGGGGTCGGTCGAACGGGGAGATCGCGGCGGAGCTCTACATCGCCGAGCAGACGGTGAAGACGCACGTCGGCCGGATCCTGGCGAAGCTGCAGCTGCGGGACCGGGTGCACGCGGTGGTGCTGGCGTACGAGACCGGCCTGGTGACGCCGGCCCCCTGAGGGACCGGTGCCACCAGGCCGTCTCGACCGAGCCGAGGAGGCTAGCGGACTCGGACCTGCTTCGAGGCCTGCTTGCCGGACTGCACGCCGGTGAAGGTGATCGTCGACTTCCCCGACGTCGCCTTCCACGCCACCGTCGCCGTGCCGTCGATGACGTCCACCGTGCCGAGGTCGGTCGACCCGACCGCGACCCGCACCTGGCGGTCACCGGCGAACCGCGACCCGGTGAGCGTCACGCGCTGGTTCGGACGCGGTGCCCCGACGGACAGGTCGATGCGGGCGCCGCGCGACAGTGCTGCGAGGTCGTCGTGCAGCCGGAGCCCGTCGCGGATGGTGAAGAACGTGTCCGTCTGGTCCGACAGCCCGACGACGTTCGCGGCACCCGGGCCGTACGCCGCGATGCGGACCTGCGTGCCGGTGTGCTGCTGCGAGCTGCCCGCGGCCGAGGTGCCGTACGAGACCTTCATCGTGGTGCCGTCGGCGGTGCGGAGCGCCGTGGAGAGCGAGGTCGGCGGCGTGCTGTCGACGATCTGGCTCGAGTGGGCGTGGTCGGCCGTGGCGATGACGAGCGTGTTGCCGTCCTGCTTCGCGAAGGCGAGTGCGGACTGCACGGCCTCGTCGAAGTCGATCGTCTCGCCGATCTGGCCGCAGGCGTCGGCGGCGTGGTCCTGCTTGTCGATGCTCGCGCCCTCGACCTGCAGGAAGAAGCCCTTGCCGGTCTTCGCACGGTCACGGTTCAGCAGGTCGATCGACTTGTTCGTGAGCGACTGCAGCGACAGCCCGGTCGACAGGCGTGCCGGGTTCGGCGTGCACTGCACCGGTGCCTGGTCCGCCCCGCCGACGGTCGCCGTGGTGGGTGCGTACCGGGTCGGGAAGTTGCCCGGGGTGAAGAGCCCGAGGAGCGGCTTCGACTGGTCGGCACGACGGACGGCAGCGAGGCCGTCGGCGTCGGAGACCACCTGGTAGCCGCGCTGCGCGGCCTGGGCGAAGAGCGTCGAGCCCTGCCACTGCCCGGCCTTCGCGGTCTGTTGGAAGCTCGCCGAACCCCCGCCGAGGGTGAGGTCCGGGCGCGTGTTCAGCAGCTGCTCGCTGATCGACCCGAGCCCACCGTTCTGCAGCGCGTCCGTGCCGCACGACGCCGTGTCCGGGCCGTAGCAGGAGCGGGCGCCGACGTGGGCGACCTGGACCGCCGGGGTGGCGTCCTGGATCTCGGCGGTGGACACGTCGCCGGTGCGGAGACCGTTCGCCTTCGCGAGCTCGAGGAGCGTCTGCTGCTGCTTCCCGTCGATGTCGACCGAGATCGCGCCGTCGTACGTCTTCGTCCCCGTCGCCCAGGCGCTCCCGGAGGCCGCCGAGTCGGTGACGTAGTCGGGCTTGCCCTTGTCCGCACCGTCCTTGTACAGGGAGTACGTCGTGTACGAGCCGGTGAGCGGCAGCGCGTCGAGGCCCGGGAGTCGACCGGCCGCGCCGTACTGGTAGTTCCGCGCGATGGTGATCTCGGAGTCGCCCATCCCGTCGCCGATGAGCAGGATGACGTTCTTCGCGCCGGCCCGCTTGATCTCCTGCTGGATCGACCGGGTCTGGTCGCCCTGGTGGCGCTGTGCGCCGCCGTGCTGGTTCAGCGCGAGCTGCCCGACGGCCTCGGCCGCGCCCGGCAGGGCGACGGCGCCGGCGATGAGCGCGGCGCCGAGTGCGAGCGCGGCGCGGCGGCGGCGCTGCGGAGTGTGCTGCATTGGGTGTTCCCCTCGTCTGTGCCCCGAACGGGTGCCATCCGAGGATGGCTGTGCGTGGGTACAGGCGGGTGAACGGGCCCGGTCTGGTCGATGAACAGACGCGGTGACAGCGAGACGGGAGGCGCGGTGCCAGCTGGCACCGCGCCTCCCGTCGGAAGTCGGTCGCGTCTACGCGGCGAGGTGCGCCTGCAGGAACCAGCGGTCCTTGGTCAGGCCGCGCTCGATCTCGATGACGACGTCCTGGCTGTTGAGGTCGACCTCGTCGAGGCCCTCGACGGCGCGGCGGACCTGCAGCAGCGCGGCGTCGATCTCGGCGATGACCTCGGTGATGGTCACGTCGGAGTTCTGGAAGCCCTCCGACAGCGGCGGGATAGTGGTCTTCGCGGCGACCGTGGCGATGCGGGAGTCGACCGGGAGGCCCAGGGCGACGATGCGCTCCGCGGCGAGGTCGGCCCACTCCTGGGCGTGCTCGACGATGGTGTCGAGGAGCTCGTGGACGCCGACGAAGTTGCGGCCACGGACGTGCCAGTGCGCCTGCTTGCCGTTGACGACGAGCGCCTCGAGGTCGATCACGACGGGGGCGAGGAACTGCGCCACCCCAGCGGCGAGCTCCGGCGTCGTCGAGAACGGGGACGTGGTGGGCGTGGTGCTGGTGGTGTTGGTCATGTCGTTTCCTCCTGCCTCGTGGTCCCACCCGAGTGGGGTGGATCCGATGGTGACAACAGTGCCCGCTTCTCTTGTATGCCGCAAGGAAGCGAAGGCTGACCTCACCCGGTCAGCCGACGAGGGTGTCGAAGCCCGCGTCGGCCAGTTCGATCTGCACGACGGAGCGGGCGCGCTCGACCCAGGGGCTGTCGGCGCAGCCGATCCAGACGCTCGTGCGCGGTTCGCAGTCGGCGACGCACCACTCGGCCGCCCACCCGGTGACGGCGTGCGCGAGGGCCTCGCCGTGGTCGGCGAAGACGAGGGGTGACACCGCGGACGTCCGGGCGCTCCGGAGCAGCCACGTCACCGTGACGCGCGGGGGCGCCGGGAGCGTGCGGACCTGCTCGGCGAGGGCTGCCTCGACGAAGACCTGGCCGTAGGCGTTCTCGGGCAGGTCCTCGAGCATGCGGGTCATCTCGGGGAGGTCGTCGACACTGCCGGCGATGAGGATGCGTTCGCTGGGCTGTCGCCGGGTCCGTGCCATGCGTCAACGGTAAGGGAAGCCTTACCTCATCACAAGGGTGTCGCGGCGGTTCCCCCGAGACGCGCAGGTGCCACACTGAGCTCGTGGGCGAGGAAGGTCCACATCCAGGACAGGGCGACCGTGTTCGTGAGGTCCGGCACCCCCTGCGCGATCTGCGTCGCGACCCCGTCGCTGTACGCCGCGAGCTTGAGCGCCACGACCTCGGGCGACTCCGCGGGCGTGAACACCCCAGCCTCGACGCCTCGACGGACGACGCGGACCAGGCAGGCCTCCCACACGCGGATCCGCTCGGCGTACTCCGCCGCGACCTCGGGCCGCCGCACGACCGCCGTCCAGTAGTCCGACCAGATCCGCCAGTGCTGCCGCACCTGCTCGGTGTCCCCGAAGAGCGGTTCCACGAGCATGCGGATGCCGGCGACGGGGTCCGGCTCCGCGTCGACCGCGGCGACGATCGCCCCGTAGAAGCGCTCCGTCTCGAGCACGACGACCTCGTTGAGGATCTCCGCGACGCTGCCGAAGTGGTACGTGACGGTCCCGACCGAGACGTCCGCCTCGGCGGCGATGTCCCGCAGGCCCGTCGCCCCGACGCCGTTCCGGACGATCACGGCACGTGCCGCCTCGACGATCATCGCCCGCCGGACCTCGGGACGCTGCCGGACCCGTGTCTGCTCCGGCCCGCTCACGCCGAGGTCCTCGGGACCTCGTCGACGAACGTGTGCTCGGCGACGAGCACCTCGGCGACGTCGGGACCACCGTCCCGGGCCCAGGCACGCACGGTGTTCCGGACGTGGAAGGCGTCGGCGTCCGCGGTGACCTCGGAGGCGGTCTCGAGCCGTGCGGCCCACTCCGGCTTCGCCAGGCCGATCGACCAGCGGGACGTCGCGCTGGCACTGGTCGGGTCGTCGGACCGGATGCGGTAGGTCTCGCGGGCGTCCTCGCTGAAGACGAGCCCGTCCGGGTACACGCGTCCGCCGCCGTACCCGGGGTCGACGTCGAGCGTCCACTCCCCCGACTCGACGTCGTGCGTGACGGTGCGCTGCGGCAGGACCTCGGTCGGCGCGACCCGTTCGATCGCGAGCGGCTCGGAGCGTTCCGGCTGCTCGAACCGCACGCCGTCGTCGGTGGCGCGGGTCCACACCGGGAGCTCGACGCGTGAGGCGGCGGGGTCGATCGCGACGGTCGGTGCGACGCCGTGCGGCCAGACCCACGGCCAGTACGACGTCGACACGGCGATCCGGAGCCGGTGTCCCGCGGCGAACCGGTGACCGGTCGACACGAGCCGGACGGGCAGCGACGCCGCGGCGCCGGGTTCGAGCGGGTCGTCCCGGTCCATCCCGTCGCGCTTCGCGGCGTTGAGCACACCCCGGGTGACGAGGGTCGACGACCCGTCCGGCGCGACGTCGCACAGGCGCACGGTCACGGTGGCCCGGGGTTGATCGCTCGTCACGGCGAGGTGGACGAGGACGGTGCCGAGCACGTCGACCGGCTCGTCGAGCGGCAGGTCGAAGCAGACCGAACGGCCGTCCTCGGCGCGCTGGTCCGGCGGCAGGTCGGTGGCGTTGCCGAACGGGAAGAAGCGTCCGGCGTCGGCACCGGTGTGCTGCGGCGACCGGACGACGACCGCGCCGTCCGCGCCGCCGCGGAACCCGGCGAGGGAAACCGTGCGGGACACGGTGGCGGACGACGGCCAGGCCTCGGCACCGACCCACCGGCCGCGGCGCGTCTCGTAGTACGTCGCCGGCGGCTCGCCCTCGTTGATCCAGGCCCGGAGCGCGGGCTCCTGCTCGACGCCGGTGTCGACCCCGCGCAGCCAGTGGTCCCACCACCGCAGGGTCTCCTGCAGGAAGCCGATCGACGGCCCGGGTGCGAGCCCCCGGTCGGGGTACTGGTGCGACCACGGTCCGACGATCCCCTTGACCGGGGCGTCCACGTTGGCCACGAGCCGGAGCACGGCGTCGCGGTACGGGTCGGCCCAGCCGCCGACCGCGAGGACCGCGGCGCCGATGTTCCCGTACTCCTCCGCGGCGCTGCCGTGCCGCCAGTAGTCGTCGCGCTCCTGGTGGGACAGCCACACGGGCGTCGTCGGGCGGTTCGCATCGAGGCGGTCACGCCACTGGTCGACCCAGCCGGAGCCGACCACCTCGGGCCGCGGCGGCCGCGAGTTGAACGCGAACATCGTCGCACCCCACGCCGCCATGTCGATCCCGAGCACCGCACCGCCGACGTAGTGCACGTCGTTGTCGTACCGGTCGTCGGTCGAGCACACCGTCACGATCGCCTTCAGTGCCTCGGGTGCGCGGGCCGCGAGCTGCAGCGCGTTGAACCCGCCCCACGAGATGCCGAACATCCCGACGGCACCCGTCGACCACTCCTGTGCGGCGAGCCAGGCGATCACGGCCTCGCCGTCGCGGAGTTCCTGCTCGCTGTACTCGTCGTCGAAGAACCCGTCCGACGAGCCGGTCCCGCGGATGTCCACCCGCACCGAGGCGTACCCGTGCTGCGCGTACCAGGGGTGCCGCTCGGAGTCCCGCGGCGCGGTCCAGTCGTCGAGCCGGTAGGGCAGGTACTCGAGCAGCACCGGCACGGGGCCGTCGGGTGCCGCCGGGGACCAGATCCTCGTGTGCAACCGGACGCCGTCGGGCATCGGGATCCACTCGTCGCGGACGGTCACGCCGTCGGGCAGGGCCGGGTCCACCCCGAGTGCGGTGAAGCCGGTCATGCGTCCTCCCAGTTCCGGGTCAGGTGTCCGTCGCCGCGGTCGGTCCACCCCGGAGCCTCGCGCCACCGCGGCACGCCGTCGCCGACGTCGGGCAGCTCGGTGCTGCCGGGTTCGAGCGTCGCTGCGAGGAGCGTCGCCGTGTACGGGTGGTTCGGGCCGCCGAACACGGCCTCGGTCGGGCCGATCTCGACGATGCGCCCGCCGGTCATCACGGCGACGCGATCGGCCACACCCCGCACCACCGCGAGGTCGTGGCTGATGAACAGGCAACTCAGCCCGCGCTCGCGCTGCAGGTCGGCGAGCAGCGCGAGGATCCCCGCCTGCACCTGCACGTCGAGCGCGGTCGTGATCTCGTCGGCGATGACCAGGCGCGGCTCGGCGGCGAGGGCCCGGGCGATCCCGACACGCTGCCGCTGCCCGCCGGAGAGCTGCGCCGGCAGCCTGTCAGCGAACTCCGGCCCGAGGCCGACCTGGGAGAGCAGTTCCCCGACCCGCTCGCGCGACGAGGAACCGGTGAACAGCTTCAGCGGCCGCGCGATGGCGGCCCCGACGGTCCGGCGGGGGTTCAGCGAGGTGTCGGCGTTCTGGAACACGAGTTGCACCGCACGACGGAGGTCCGGGGACCGTCCGGCGATCGGCTCGCGCAGGTCCCCGCTCACGGTCCCGTCGTCGAACGAGAACGTGCCCGACTCGGCCGGGACCAGGCCGGCCAGGGCCGTCGCGAGCGTCGACTTGCCGCTGCCGGACTCCCCCACGACGGCGAGCGTCTCGCGCGGCGCGATCGTGAACGAGACGCCGTCGACGGCGGCCGGCAGGCCGCGTCCGTAGCGGATCACCAGGTCCTCGGCGGTCACCACGGGACGGACGAGCGGTTCGGGACCAACGGTCCGGCCGGCCCTGGAGGCGACCGTCGACGAGACGGTCGCCGTCTCGGGCACGTGGTCCGTTCCTCCTGGCCGGCGCCCGTCCGGCACCGCGGCCAGCAGGGCACGCGTGTACTCGTGCTGCGGGGCGGCGAAGAGCGCCGCCGTCTCGGCGTGCTCGACGACCTTGCCGTCGCGCATCACGGCGATCTCGTCGGCCATCGCGGACACGACGCCGAGGTCGTGGCTGACGAGCAGGACGGCCATGCCGAGCTCGCGGCCGAGGTCGGCGACGAGGTCGAGCACGGCGGCCTGCGTGACCACGTCGAGGGCGGTGGTGGGTTCGTCGAGGACCAACACGCGGGGGCGCGCGGCCACGGCCATCGCGATCGCGACGCGCTGCTGCTGCCCGCCGGAGAGCTGGTGCGGGTACCGGCGGACGATCGTCTCCGGCGACGGCAGCCGCACGAGCCGGACGAGCTCGAGCACGCGCTCGGGGCCGTCGGGCTCGCCGTGGGCGCGGAGGGCCTCGCGGATCTGCTCGCCGACGCGCATCGACGGCGTGAGTGCCTGTCCGGCGTTCTGCGCGACCACCGACGCGGTGCCGCCACGGAGCGCCCGTCGGCCGGCCGGCGAGAGGGCGAAGACGTCCTCGCCGTCGACGTGCACCGTGCCGTGCTCGATGCGCGACCCGGTCCGGAGGTGCGCGAGCAGGGTGCGGGCGACGGTGGACTTGCCGCTGCCGGACTCGCCGACGAGCCCGAGGGTCCGGCCCGCCTCGATGGCGAACGAGACACCGCGGACGACCGGCACGGAGCGCTTGCCGGCGGCGTACGAGATCGCGAGGCGGTCGACCTGGACGATGCTCACGCGCTGACTCCCTTCGTCGCGCGGTCGACACCGAGCGACTTGCTCAGCCCGTCGGCCGCGAGGTTGAGGCCGACCACCAGGGTCGCGAGCGCCACGATGGGCGCGAGCGTGCCGAGGGGCACGACCGTGAGGGCGGTCCGGTTCTCCTGGACCATGAGCCCCCAGTCCGGTGTCGGCGGGTTCGCACCGAAGCCGAGGAACGACAGCGACGCCACGAGCAGCACGATCCAGGAGGCGCGCATCGCGTACTCGACGAGGACCACGTCGAGGACGTTCGGCAGGATCTCGCGGAACACGATGGACAGGGAGCGTTCGCCCCGGGCGCGCGCGGCCGTGACGTAGTCCTGCGTGATCACCGTCCGCGCCGCGCCGCGCACCACCCGGGTCGCGGCGGGCGCGTAGACGATGGTCACGGCGAGGACGATCACCCAGAGCCCGGCGTCGAACACGGTGACGACGACGAGGAGCGCGAGGATCGACGGCACGCTGAGCAGGGCGTCCACGATCCGCATGACGACCTCGTCGAACCAGTTGTCGGCGTACGCGGTGACGCAGCCGAGGACGGTGCCGACCGCCACGGCGATCGTCGTCGCCAGGAAGGTCACGAGCAGGGCGTAGCGGCCGCCGTTGAGCGTCCGGGACAGGATGTCGCGGCCGTACTGGTCGGTGCCGAGCCAGTGCGTCCACGTCGGGCCGGCGAGCACGTCGGCGGAGTTCGTCGCGACCGGGTCGTGGCCGGCGATGACGGGGGCGAGGACGGCGAGCACGAGGTGCAGCGCGATCAGGCCGAGGCCGATGCTCAACGCGGTGGAGCTGCGCAGGGGGGCGACGGCTGCGCCGATGACGTTCCGGGAACGCGGGGCGATGGCGGTCATGCTGCTGCCTTCCGGGTGGGGCGTGTGCCGGTGCGGCTCCGGGTGCGCGCCCGTCGCTGTCGTGTGCGGAGCTTCGGGTCGAGCACCAGCGCGACGAGGTCGGCCGCGAGGTTGCACACGACGTAGACGAGGGCGCTGAGAAGCGCGATCGCCTCGATCGTCGGCAGGTCGCGGTTGAAGACGGACTCGAGCATGAGCTTGCCCATGCCCGGGTAGTTGAAGACGTTCTCGACGACGACCACGCCGCCGAGCAGCCAGGCCACGTTGAGCGCGACGACGTTGAGCGTCGGCAGGAGCGCGCTCGGGACCGCGTGCTTCCAGACGACCCGGCGCATCGTCAGGCCCTTCAGCTCCGCGGTGGTCACGAACTCGGACGCCATCACGTCGATCGTCGAGGAACGGGCGGTCCGGACGATGTACGCGGCCATCGCCAGGGTCAGCACGATGATCGGCAGCCAGATCGTCGGCAGGAGCTCGCCGACCGTGGCGTCGCTGCCGCGCAGGACGACGGCGGGGAAGAGCGGCAGCCCGATCGCGAAGAGCAGCACGAGCACGGTGGCGACCATGAACTCCGGCACGCTCATCACGACGAGGCTGACGATCGAGATCACCCGGTCGGACGCACGGCCGCGGCGGACCCCGGCGATGACGCCGAGCGCGAGGGACAGCGTGACGCCCACGACCATCGCGGGGACGGCGATGAGCATGCTGTTGCGGAACGCCGTGAACAGCGTCGGGGCGACCGGCTCCCCGCTGACGAGCGAGGTGCCGAAGTCGCCGTGCACCGCTCCGGCGAGCCACTGCAGGTACCGGAGCCAGACGTTCTGGTCGAGGCCGAGCGACTCCCGGAGCTGCTTGACGGCGTCGGGTGTGGCGTTCTGCCCGAGCAGCTGCTGCGCGACGTCGCCGGGCAGCGCCTGCACGGCGAGGAACACGAACAGCGAGGCGAGCACCACCGTGAGCACGGCGATGCCGAGCCGACGGAGGACGGGGACGAGGACGTCCGACGGCTTGCTGGTGGTCGTCATCGTCGCAGTCCGATCCGGAGGTAGTCGAACTCGAAGCCGTACTCCGAGTAGTTCACGACGTCGCGGGACAGCCCGACCAGGCGGTCGCCGAACATCGGGGTCATGTCCGCGCCGTCCTCGACCACGAGCCGCTGGGCGTCCTGGTACAGGGTCAGCCGCTTCGCGTCGTTCATCTCGGCGCGGGCGTCGTCGAGCAGCCCGTCGAACCGCTCGTTGGACCACGCGCTCTCGTTGTACGACGAGCCGGACCGGAAGATCTGGTTGAGCAGCTGGTCGATCGGACGGCCGGTGAACCAGTAGCTCACCATGAGCGGCTTCTGCATCCAGATCTGCGTGTAGTACGAGTCCGAGCTGGCGTTCTTCACCGTCAGGCGGATGCCCGCGTCCGCGACGGCGTCGCGGTAGGCGACGGCCATCGGGGTGAACACCGACTCGTAGCTCGACGTGTAGATCGAGGCGCGGAGGTCCGACCGACCGGCGGCCTTGAGCAGCGCCTTCGCCTTGTCGGGGTCGTACTCGCGGTGGTCGTCCACGAAGGCGGCGAGCTGCGGCGGCACGGGGTTGTCCCAGCCCGGCGACCCGGTGCCCTGCAGGGCGGTGTCGACGATCGTGCGCGGGTCGTAGGCGAGCTTCATCGCCTGGCGGACCCGCGGGTCGCGGAACTCCTCGGAGGTGGCGAGCATCGGGATCGTGTACCACTGCGCGTTCTTCGAGCGGGCGATGGTCGCACGATCGGAGGCGGCGACGACCCGAGCCGTCGCGAAGTCGAGGTTCGTCTGCGAGATGAGGTCGATCTGCCCCGCGAGCAGGGCGTTCACCCGGGCGGTGGTGTCCTGGATCGAGTAGAAGTCGATTCCGTCGAGTGCGGGGCGGCCGGCGAAGTGGTCGTCGAACGCCTCGACGCTGCCGGCACCCGCCGGGGTGAAGGACGACAGGCGGAACGGCCCGGTGCCGATGCCCGTCCGGCCGATGTCGGCGATCGCCCCCTCCGGCACGATGTAGCACTGGTACGCGGTGAGCAGCGACGGGAACTCCGCGTTCGGCTTCGTGAGGGCGAACCGCAGCGTGTACGGGTCGACGGCCGTCATCGAGCGGGCGTCCATCACCTCGCCGAGCACCCCGGCCTGCGGGCTGCCGGTCTTCTCGTCGAGGATGTGCCGGATGCTCGCGATCGCGTCGTCGGCGGAGAAGCGCGACCCGTCGTGGAAGCGCACGCCCCGGCGGAGGCGGAAGGTCCACTCGGTGCCGTCCTGGTTCGCCGACCACTCCTCGGCGAGGTCGGGCACGGTCCGGCCCTGCTGGTCGAGCTTGACGAGCCGGTTGTAGAGCGCACCGAGGTACTCGTACGCCGACAGGGAGCTCGCGGAGTCGAGGGTCTCGGCGGCCGACGCGGCGGGTCGGGCGATGCGGAGTCGACCGCCGCTCCGGGCGGTGCCGGTGGCGGCGGCCTCGGGAAGGTCGGTGGTGCCGGCCGAGGCGCCGGAGCTGCACCCGGTGAGCGTCAGCAGGCCGAGGCCGGCGAGTCCGGCGGCGCCGGTGAGGAGCGCACGACGGCTCGGGCCGCGGGCGTTCCGGGGTTCGGGGACGATGGGCTGCATTCGGGGTGACCCCTCCTGGTAATCGTTCCGGTGAACGATAGAGGGCGGATCGTCCCCGGCCAAGCCCGACGCGACGGACGCCGGCTGCCTGCATGGGGCCCCGATCCGCACGGTGACCGCGATCGAGCGGTCTCCCGCAGCCGCACCAGAGGCACGGGAACGTTTACCAACCCGTTACACGAGCGCCTGTGCGAGGCGGGATGATCGACCAGAGCGGCGCCCGCGTGGTCGCCGGACACGCGACCGAGGAGCACCGATGGCGACGTTCACCCGAGGCTTCGGCGGTCGCCGTGACGACCGCGACGACCCGCGCATCCCACCGGGCCAGACACTCGTCCGCGACTGGCCCGTGCTGTCGGCCGGCGCCACCCCCGAGATCGAACCGTCCGACTGGAGCTTCTCGATCCGCACCGAGTCCGGCCTGCACAGCTGGACCTGGGACGAGGTGCAGGCGCTCGGCGTCGAGGACGTCACCGTCGACATCCACTGCGTGACGCACTGGACGAAGCTCGACATGCCGTGGCGCGGTGTCCCGCTCGACCGGCTGTTCGCCGACGTCGAGACCTCGCTGGACTACTGCATGGTGCACAGCTTCGGCGGGTACACGACGAACGTGCCGCTCGACGAGCTCCTCGACGGCCAGGCGTGGATCGCGTTCGAGGCCGACGGCGAACCGCTCACCCCCGAGCACGGCGGTCCCGCACGCCTGCTGGTCCCCCACCTGTACTTCTGGAAGAGCGCGAAGTGGGTGCGCGGCATCGTCATGCAGTCCGACGACGAACCCGGCTTCTGGGAGAACGCGGGCTACAACCTGCACGGCGACCCGTGGAAGGAAGAGCGGTACTGGTGAGCGCGGTGGAGGGCCTGGAGGAACGGATCACCCCGCCGACGTCGGCTGGCGTCCGGCGGCGGCCGGCCTGGCACGCCGCGACGGTCGCCGCCGTCTCCCCCGAGACCCCGAACGCCAGGCGGATCGTCCTGGAGGTCCCGACGTGGCCGGGCAACGACCCCGGCCAGCACCTCGACCTGCGCCTCACCGCCGAGGACGGGTACCAGGCGTCCCGCTCCTACTCGATCGCCTCGTCCGGCGCGACGACGTCGGTCGTGCTCGCGGTCGACCGGGTCGAGGACGGCGAGGTCTCGCCCTTCCTGGTGGACGCCGTCGAGGTCGGGGACGCACTCGAGGTGCACGGACCGCTCGGCGGGTGGTTCGTCTGGCGCCCGGGCGTGTCGGAGCGGCCCGTGCAGCTCATCGCCGGCGGTTCGGGGATCGTCCCGCTCGCCGCGATCGCGAGCGCGCACGCCGACGCCGGTGACGCCGCACCGTTCCGGCTCCTCTACGCCGTGCGCACGCCGGAGGACGTGTTCTTCCGCACCGAGCTCGCCCGTGCCGAGGCCGCCGGGGTCGACACCACCGTCGTGTACAGCCGCCGTGCCCCGGACGGTGCCGCGGTCCCGGCCGGCCGACTCACCCGGGACGCCCTGGCCGCAGCGGTGTTCCCGCCGGACGCCGGCGCCCTCGTCTACGTCTGCGGGTCGACGCCGTTCGTCGAGCAGGTGCTGACGTGGCTCGGCGAGCTCGGGCACGACACGAGCGACGTCCGCGCCGAGCGGTTCGGAGGCAGCGCATGACCGTGCTCGACGGCAACGCGTTGGCCGGGGTGCTCATCGGGTTCCTCGGCTCGGACCCCACGGTGGCCGCGCTCCGGTGCTCGGGGTGCAGGACGGTCGGGGCGCTCGCGGGCACCCGGGTGCACGCCAGCCCGATGGGCTTCGTCGCGCGGTGCCCGCACTGCGACGACGTGCTCGTCACGGTCGTCGATGCTCCGGGCGGACCGTGGGTCGGCATCCCTGGTGCACGGGTCGCGCTCGACGCCGACTGAGAACGTCCGTCCGGGCGGAGTGCAAACGACACGCCGAGCATGTGCGAGGGGATGCGGGATCCGTGCGGGAAACCGCACGGTCCGGGATCCGACCCATCCGGACGGGGCGCCGCTCCGGATCACCCGATGGGCGCCGACCGGACCACCCATCCGCCGGCGCTCGAGTGGGCACGGTGGCCCGCGCGTCCGAGGGGCGCGGGCACCCGAAGCCTGCGCCCCACGGAGCGGATCCGGCCACCAGCCCGGACGACGAAGGCCCCGGTCGAGTGACCGGGGCCTTCGCAGTTCCGAGCGGATGACGAGATTCGAACTCGCGACCCTCACCTTGGCAAGGTGATGCGCTACCACTGCGCCACATCCGCGTACACGAGAACACTACCAGGCCGAGGGAGTTCGATCACACCATGAGCTACGTGCACGACAACCCCGGCGGTACCCAGGCCCACGGTGTGGACCTCGTCGACGGCGACGAACCAGCGGCGCGGATCCTCGTGCACGGCGACCTGCCGACGACGATCGAGCACGAGGGTCGGACCTGGCTGTCCTCCGGCGAGAGCCACGACGACGGTGACGACCAGGCACCCCCGATCGCGATCTACCGGCCGGTCGGCTGAGCAGTGACCACCGCTCTGGAGGACGTCACCGCCCTCTTCGAGTACGCCACCACGCGCCTCCTGGACCGCGTCGCGGGCCTGACGGACGACGAGTGGGCCTGGGAGCCGATCGGGGACGAACCGCGCGTGTCGATCCGCTGGCGGCTCGACCACATCGCCGAGACGCTCGACGAACCGCGCAACCGGGAGTTCCTCGGCGCCGGACCGTCCGACGAGGCGGCACCCGTCCCCGCGGCGTCGGCGGATGCGGCAGTCGCCGCCGTCCGCGACGCCGCCGCCCGCTTCGCCGCGCTGGCCCGTGGGCTCGGCGACTCGGCGTCCGAGCCCCTCGGTCCGGTCGCGGGTCCGTACGGCGCCGACAGTCGGCTCTCGTTCGTCCTGCACGTCGTCGACGAGCTCGTGCACCACGCCGCCGAGGTCGCGCTGCTCCGCGACCTCCACGCCGGCTGGGAGCGTGCACATCGGGTGGCCCCACACTGACGGCACGGTGTCACCAGGGTGGACCGCGGAACCCCTCGGTCACCCTGGGGAACCGCCGAGGGAGACCCCATGACGAACCCATCCGAGGCGGCCACGACACCCCTCGCACTCACGAGCGTGGTGGCCTCCGGCCTCCCCAGCGAACTCGGTAGCCCCGCGTCAGCGGAGTACTACGACGTCCCGGCCGTGTTCAACCGTCGACCAGACGCCACCGAGACCACGGCGCTGCGCGGTGCCGACGGACACGCCCGGCTCGCCGCCGCCGGGTACCCCGACGTGACACTCGACGTCCAGGACCGCCGCCTCGTGATCGGGCACACGAACCTGGGGCAGCTCGAACGCGGCCTCGCCACCGCCGTCGCGACGATCGTCGACACCGTCAGTCGCGCGTCGCTGGCCGAGAAGGAGGTCGCGCGGGACGCAGCACGGGCCGACTTCGACGACCGGACGGCCCGGGCGCAGGACGTGACACGGGCAGCGGAACGCATCCGCTTCGTCCCGGAGGCAGCACGGGTGCACTAGGGTCTCGGAAAACGGACAATGCATCGACGGCCGGATGGACCGTGCGACGGATCGCACGACGGCGGACGACCGAGAACGGTGTCACCCATGGATCACTTCGCTGCTGCAGCGGCCGCCATGCAGGCCGCGCCGGAGGGCACCGACCTGTGCCCGCCCTTCCTCGCCACCCTCCCCGTGACGAGCGTCGGCATCTCGACGCTCGGCGACCCATTGGGTTCGGTGACGGTGTGCGCGAGTGACGCGATGGCGGAGCGCGTGGACGAGATCCAACTCGACCTCGGCGAGGGACCGTGCTGGCAGGCGCTCGAGACCCGGCGTCCGGTCCTCGAGGCCGATCTCACCGCCACGACGACCGCGAGCTGGCCCGTCGCGCTCGAGGAGCTCCTCCGGGCCGGGGTCGGCGCGCTCTTCTCCTTCCCGATGCGCATCGGCACGATCCCCGTCGGCGCCGTCGACCTCACGGTGGGCGAGGAACGGACCCTGACCCGCGGACAGGTCCAGGGCGCGATCGAGCTGAGCACGGTCGCCGCTCGGCGTGTCCTCCGGGACGCCCTGCTGGCCGCTGCCGCCGACGGGCGCGCGGACATGGAGCCCGGACGATACTCGAGGCGAGAGGTGCACCAGGCCACCGGTATGGTCGCAGCCCAGCTCGGCATCAGCGTCCAGGACGCCCTGCTCGTCCTGCAGGCCCACGCGTACGCCACCGAACGCACCGTCCGCGACGTCGCCGCGGACATCATCGAACGCCGACTCGACCTCGCCCGGCCGTACGGTTCCGAGACCTAGGGAGCACGCACCATGGCACCGACCCGCGAGCACCGACTCGTCGACACCTTCGTCGCCCTGACCGACATCCTCGTGGACGACTACGACGTGGTCGAACTCCTGCAGAACCTCGTCGACAGCGTCGTCGACATCTTCGACGCGTCCGCCGCCGGCATCCTGCTCGTCAACCAGTCACAGGAGCTCGAGGTCCTCGCGTCCACGAGCGACCGGTCGAGCTTCCTCGGACTCCTGCAGCTCGACGCCGGCGAAGGCCCCTGCGTGGAGTGCTTCGCCACCGGGCGCCCGGTGTCGGTGCGCGACCACGCCGAGATGGAACGCCGGTGGCCGACGTTCGCCGCGGCCTCGGCCGAGTCCGGCTACGCCTCGGTCCACGCCATCCCGATGCGCCTCCGCGACACCACGCTCGGGTCGCTCAACCTGTTCCGCGAGAGCGAGGGCGCCCTGAACCGCGACGACGCCCTCGCTGCCCAGGCGCTCACGGACGTGGCCACGATCAGCATCCTGCAGCAGCGGTCGCTCGAACACGCCAACCTGGCGCAGCAGCAGCTCCAGCGCGCGCTCGACAGCCGGATCGTCATCGAGCAGGCGAAGGGCTTCCTCGCCCAGACCCACCGGATCGACATGGACCAGGCCTTCGCGAAGCTGCGCGCCCACGCGCGGTCCAACCAGGAGCTGCTCGCCGACGTCGCGCGCGCGGTCGTGGAGCGGCGACTCGTCATCCCCTGAGCCGCGCAGGTCGCTCCGCGTACCGTGCAGGACAGCACGTAGCCCCGGTCCCCGGTTACAGCGTCACCGCTGCACCCAGGAGGACACCATGGTCGACGACACGACCGCACCGGTCAGCTACCGGAAGACAATACCGCGCGACGGCCGCCCCGACACGACGTCGACCTACACCGCGCTGCTCGCCCAGGTCCGCACCGCCGGACTCCTCGGTCGTCGGACCGGCTGGTACTGGGGGCTCGTCGCCGTCCTCACGGCGCTGCTCGTCGCCACGGGCACCGCGTTCGCCGTGCTCGGCGGCTCGTGGTGGCAGCTCGTCGTCGCGGGGGTGCTCGGACTGCTCTTCACCCAGTTCGCGTTCCTCTCGCACGAGGCCGCACACCGGCAGGTCTTCGCCAGTCACGACTGGAACGACCGTGCCGCACGGTACGTCGGCACGTTCCTGACCGGCATCAGCTACGCCTGGTGGATGAACAAGCACACCCGGCACCACGCGAACCCGAACACGGTCGGCAAGGACCCGGACATCTCGTTCGACGCGATCTCGTTCCGGGCGGAGGACGCGCGGAGCCGCACCGGCTTCCTGCACGTCCTCGTCCGGGTGCAGGGGTGGGCGTTCTTCCCGATGCTCCTCGTCGAGGGCGCGAACCTGCACTGGCAGTCGATCCGCACCTACACGGGACGCGGCGCCGTCAAGCACCGCTGGGCCGAGGGCTCCGTCTTCGCGGGGCGCTTCGTGCTCTACGTCGGTGCGGTCTTCTGGGTCCTGCCGATCGGCATCGCGTTCGCGTTCCTCGGCGTCCAGCTGGCGGTGTTCGGCTTCTGCATGGGGATCGCGTTCGCGCCGAACCACAAGGGCATGCCGATCATCGAGGCCGGACGCCGGGTCGACTTCCTCTCCCGCCAGGTTCTGACCTCCCGCGACATCAGCGGCGGGCGGTGGGTCGAGTTCTTCATGGGCGGTTTGAACCACCAGGTCGAACACCACCTCTTCCCGAGCATGGCCCGGCCGAACCTCCGTGCGGCGCGGGACCTCGTCCGCCGGTACTGCGACGAGCAGGGGGTGCCCTACACCGAGACGACGCTCGTGCACTCCTACGTGATCGTCGTCCGGTACCTCAACGAGGTCGGCCTGGCGGCGAGCGATCCGTTCGCCTGCCCGGTGGTCGAGCGCTTCCGGGCCCCGTGACCGTCGGCGGTCCCCGCTAGGGTCCGGGCGTGATCACACGCACCACCGGTCAGGGCCGCCCGCTCGTCGCCGTGCACGGCTTCGGCATCGACCACCGCATCCTGCTCCCCCTCGAGCGCGCCGTCACGGACGCGCCGTGGCGGTGGGTCCACCTCGACCTGCCGTGGGTCCGCGAGTCGCCGGGGTACGACCCTTCGGCCTCGAGCGCGCAGGACGTCGCCGACGCCGTCCGGGAAGCGGTCCGTGCGCACCTGGGCGACGAGCCGTTCGCGATCGTCGGCAACTCGTTCGGCGGCATGGTCGCGCGCTCCGTCGCGCACGAGCTCCGCGGCCAGGTGCTCGGCCTCGCCACGATCGTCGGCGTCGTCGAACCGGACCACGCACGCCGACGAGTGCCCCCGCGACAGGTCGTCCTCCCCGATCCGGCCGTGGTCGCCGCGGCCGAGCCCGGTGCCGCCCGCGACGACTTCGCCGCGCTCAGCGTCGTCCAGACCACCGCGACGCTCGAGGCGTACGAACAGTCCGTGCTCCCCGGCCTGCGCGCCGCCGACCAGGCCGTGGTCGACCGGATCGCGTCCGACTACGCGCTGCACACCGAACCCGAGGCGCTCCACCCCGATCCGTTCACCGCGCCGACACTGCACCTCTTCGGCCGTCAGGACGACGTGGTCGGGTACGAGGACGGCTGGGCGCTGCGCGACCACTACCCCCGCGCGACGTACGCCGTGCTCGACGCGGCGGGGCACAACGCCCATCTGGAACGTCCGGCCGTCGCGGCGGCGCTGTTCCGCGACTGGCTCGACCGGATGGCCTGAGCCGGGGCGTCCGCCGCCCAGCCGCCGAGGACTACCGTCGAGCCAGGTGACCCCAGCCCACGGCCGCCGGAACGATCCCATCGTCCAGCGACCGGAAGCACCATGACCTCCCTCTCCAGCACCGACCACTCCGAGACCGACGACGTCCGCTGGGCGGCGGTCGATCCGCGGACCTGGGAGGCGCGGTGCGGCTCCGTCGTGATCGGCACGGTGGTCTTCGGGTCGCGGTACGTCGTGCGGCTGCGGGACGGCGACATGACCGGCTTCCACACCAGTCTCGAGAGTGCGAAGGCGCAGCTCGAGGCGTGGGTCCGCTGGCAGTCGGGGCCTCCCGGCGAGCTCTGAGAGGCTGGGTCGGTGCACATCACACTCGACTCCACGACCGCGACCGACGTCGCCGCCGACATTCGGTTCCCCGAGGGCAACCGGTGGCACGACGGCAGGCTCTGGTACTCCGACATGCACACGGGCGAGGTGTTCTCGCTGCGCCCCGGCCCGGGCGTGCAGCCCCGGCTCGAGGCCACGGTGGACGGGCAGTCCTCGGGCCTCGGGTGGCTGCCGGACGGCCGGTTGATCGTCAGCGCGATGGAGTCCCGCACGGTCGTCGCCGTGGGCGAGGACGGCGCGGCCGACGTGTTCGCCGACCTGTCCGGGGTCGAGTCCTCGCTGCTCAACGACCTGGTCGTCGACGACGCCACCGGCCGCACCTACATCGGTGCCTTCGGCTACGACCTCTACGGCGGTGAGGAGCTCCGCCCCGGCCCGCTCTGGGTGATCGACACCGACGGCTCCCACCGCCTCGCCGCGGACGGCCTCGTCTTCCCGAACAGTGCGAACGTCCTCCCGGGGACCCGCACGCTCGTGGTCAGCGAGACGTGGGGTGGTCGTCTGACGGCGTTCGACATCGAGCCCGACGGTTCCCTGGCCGGACGACGCGAGTGGGCGGCGCTCCCCGGCACCACGCCGGACGGCAGCACCGTCGACCGCGACGGCGCGGTCTGGGTCTGCTCCGTCGACACCGGCGAGTTCCTGCGGGTCGTCGAGGGCGGCACGGTGACGGACCGCATCGAGGCCCCGGGGCGGTGTGCGATCGACTGTGCGCTCGGCGGCGAGGACGGGCGCACGCTCTACCTCGCGACCGCCGACAGCTACGACCCCGCCGTGACGGCACGGACCCGGGCCGGTCGGATCAGTTCGGTGCGCGTCGAGGTCCCGGGGTGGTGACGGCGACCGGTCGGTCGTGACGCCGCGCGGAGATCGCTCCGTGCGGCCGCGGGGTCGCGTCGTCGGCGTCCCGGGTGACCGCCTCGACGACGTCGAAGCCCGCTGCGGAGACCGCTGCTGCCAGACGGTCCACCGACCACCGGTGGGCGGTGGTGACCGCGTGGTCGAACGGCTCCACGTCCGGTCCGGTGGGGAACCCGACGAGCAGCCGGCCGCCGGGGCGGAGGACCCGCGCGAACTCCTCGAGCGGGCGTTGCAGGGCAGCCGGGTCGTGGTGGATCAGCGAGTACCAGGCCAGGACGCCTCCGAGGCTCTCCGGCTCGTCGGGGAGTGCGTCGACGTCCGCGACCGCGAACGGGACGCCCGGGTGTGCCTGCCGAGCGTGCGCGACGAACTCCGGGACCCGGTCCACACCCCGTGCGTCGTGACCGAGCGAGGCGAGCTGTGCGGTCCAGTGTCCGGGGCCGCACCCGGCGTCGAGCAGGGGTCCGTCGACGGTCGACGCCCACGCCGTCACCAGCGCCTCGTCGGCCGCGTGCACGGACGTCATCGACCCCAGGTGCTCGATGTACTCGGCGGCGCGACGCGAGTACGCCGACGTGACGGGGTCCGGGTCGCCGGGACGCACCATCACCACGTCGACGTCGTCCTCGTGGTCACGGACGAACCCGTGCCGCGCGTAGAGCCGCTGTGCCGCACTCCCCTGCAGCACGATGAGCCGCGTGTCCCCGGCGTGCGGCTCGGCCAGCACGGTCCGCAGCACCGTCGACCCGATGCCGCGCCCCTGCAGGTGCGGCGCGAGGTAGAGGTGCTCGATCCACCGGTCGCTGCCGTCGAACCGAACCGTGACGGAGCCGACGTCGGCGCCGTCGACCACGACGACCCGCGTGCTGTCGGGCAGGAACCCGCACCGCAGCCGCTCCCGAACGCGCACGTCGTCGTACCGGCCGAGTCGGCGGAGGTCGGCTCGGAGCACCTCGGCCCGGAGCTCCGCGACCCACTCCACGTCGTCGGGGGTACCGGGGCGCAGCGAGATGTCCATCACCGCCATCGTACGGTCGCCGGGACACGCCGTAGCCTGGCCGCGTGGCACCTTCGCGAGCGGTCGGGTTCGACCTCGACGGAACCCTCTTCGACCACCGGGGCGCCGCCCGCACCGGCGCGGAGCAGTTCCTCACCGGGCTGGGCGTCACCGTCACCCCGTCGGTGCTCGACGCCTGGTCCGCCGCCGAGGACGAGCACTTCGAGCGCTGGCGTTCCGGCGAGATCGGCTTCCAGGAGCAGCGGCGCGAGCGGCTCCGGACCGTCCTGCCCCCGCTCGGGATCGTGCTCCCCCACGACCCCGACGCTCTGGACAGCGTGTTCGAGCGGTACCTCGACGCCTACCGCGCCGCCTGGCGTGCGTTCCCGGACGTTGTGCCGCTGCTCCGCGAGCTCCGGACGCGCGGCTACCGCCTCGGGCTGCTGACGAACGGGTCCGCCGCGCAGCAGTCCGAGAAGCTGGCCGCGACCGGACTCGACACCGCCCTCGACGCGGTGTGCATCTCGGAGCGCATCGGCGTGCAGAAGCCCGACGAGCGAGCCTTCCACGCGCTCGCCGACGCACTGGGGGTGCCCGCGTCGGCGTGCCTCTTCGTCGGCGACGACCCGGTCCGCGACGTCGCCGGGGCCCGGTCCGCGGGGATGCGCACCGTCCTCGTCGACCGGTACGCCGAGGGTGCACCCGACGTCCGGCAGCAGGTGCTGTCCGCGCTCGGCGAGTCCTGAACGACGCGTCGTCCGGGTCGGCTCGCGCCGTTCCCTAGGCTGGTGCGATGCGCTCCCTGACCCGGCTCGACGACTGGACGGCAGACGAGGTCGAGGAGGTCTTCGCCCTCGCGGACGCGTACCGCACCGGTCAGGGGCCGACGACCGACGGCTCTGCGGTGATGTTCTTCCCCGCGACCAGCCTGCGCACGCGGGTCACGTTCGAGCGCGGTGCCGCGACGATGGGACTGCAGCCGATCGTCTTCCCGGACACCACGCTCGACAAGCCCGAGGCGCTCTCGGACGTCGCCGGCTACCTGGCCTCGTGGGCGGACGTCCTCGTCGTGCGCCACCACGACCTCACCGTCGTCGAGGGCCTCGCGGCTGCCGGAGCACTCCCCGTCGTGAACGCGATGACCGACGAGAACCACCCGTGCGAGGTGCTGTCCGACCTGTACGCCCTGCGGCGGGAGCAGCGCGACCTCGGCACGCTGCGCTTCCGTTTCGTGGGCGCCGACGGCAACATCGCCCGGGCGTGGCAGGAGGCCGCCCGCGTCCTGCAGCTCGACCTGGTGCAGTGTTGCCCCGCCGACCTCGCGACCCCCGGAGCCGCGTGGACGGACGACCTCGCGACCGCGATCCGGACGGCCGACGTCGTCATCACCGACGGGCCCGGGCGGCATGCCGAGGCGCTCGAGCCGTTCCGGGTCACGGCGGACCTGCTCGACACCGCACCGACCGGCGTCCGCTTCGCCCCGTGTCCGCCGTTCGTGCGCGGACGGGAGGTCAGCGCGGACGCCGCGGCACACCCGGCCTTCGTCGGGCACAGGTTCAAGGGGTCGCTGCTGCCGGTGCAGCAGGCCGTCCTGGCGCACTGCATCGGTCTCGCCTGATCCGGCCCACTCCCTACCGCTCGACTCGCACCGGAGCACGGCCCGACCGCCCGGCACGGACCCGGAGAGATCGCACGGAGAGCGCGATGCCGACACCGTCGAGCACGACGAGGAGTCCGAGCGCAGCGTGCGCGACCACCCAGAGCGCAGCATCGTGCGGGAGCAACTGCGACGGGTCGAACGCACCGGTCGACTCCGAGCGGTCGACAGCCCGGTCGTGAGCCTCCGTGTACAACGCGAAGAAGGCGACGAACGCCGCGTTGAACACGGCCGCCAGCGCCCAGATCACCGAGACCGTCACCCGGGAGAGCGGCCCGGGCGCACCGACGTCGGACATGGGGCAACCGTAGACGGGAACGACCGGGCGACGGGCAGGGGAACCGCGTCCTGGCGTGAGCGTCCTCGAAGGGACGGAGAGCGAGACCCGACGCCGGAACGACGAAAGCCCACGGATCCCCGGGGGCTTCCTCGTGGTGCACGGCAGCGTCGGCGTCTGCGGTGTCAACGGAATGGCGCAGACTCGGAGCAAGCATGACGGGACGCTGACTGTTCGGTCACGAACGGTACGGGAGCCACACGCCTGCACCGCGATTGCCGCATAGTTGCAGTCATGGGGACATGGACCGCACGTGAGACCTTCGGGCTCGTCGGCAAGAGCTACCTGTGGATGGTCGGTGTCACCACCCCCACCGTGCTGCTGGTGTGCATCCTGGTCAGCCTGTTCTCCGGTGCCGACGGCTCCGCAGTGTTCCTCGGCATGACCACGGTGTTCATCGCCGGCATCATCAGCATCGGCGGGGCGGCCGTTGCACTGCCGTTCACCTACGTCACCGGCAGGCTCCTCACCTCCGTCCGGAACACGGCGGTGCACGTCGCTACCCACGCGGTCGTCGCCGGTGCGCTGGCTGCCGGCTGCATGCAGGGAGTGGTCGCGTTGTACGGCGGCGGCTGGATCTGGCAGTTCCCCTTGCTGGTGTCAGCACCAGCGGGTGCAGCGGCCGCCATAGCCACATGGCGTCACACGCACCCGCAACCGGCCCCGCCTGTCCGCCATGCCGTTGCTCCACCTCATCGAGGTCGACCCGATGAAGCGCCGGCACCGATGTCGGCCGTCGAGCGCGACCGACGCAGATGCTGAACCGGTGGCTGAACACGCCGAGCTCGCACCACGGGCACACGCGGACGCTCGATCGCGCCAAGACCATGCCACGTGCTCTGATCTGCGGTTCGCGCCGTGGCTGATCAAACACGAAAGCCCCCGGTTTCCCGGGGGCTTTCTTGTGTGGTGGGCGATACTGGGATCGAACCAGTGACCTCTTCCGTGTCAGGGAAGCGCGCTACCGCTGCGCCAATCGCCCAGAGGAGTGTGGAACTGGAGGTGGGGACGGGATTCGAACCCGCGTGGACGGCTTTGCAGGCCGCTGCCTAGCCTCTCGGCCACCCCACCATCGAGGTTCACGTCTCCGTGAGTACCCGAACGGTGGGATACCCTCTGGTGAGTCGTGACGTTCCGGAGAACACCACACTCGAGCGGATGACGAGATTCGAACTCGCGACCCTCACCTTGGCAAGGTGATGCGCTACCACTGCGCCACATCCGCATTTGTCTGACCCGCTGTCGCGGCGACGACGTAAACTCTATACGAACCCGGGGGCATCCACCAAAATCCTCCTCGTTCACCGGGCGTGTCCCCCGTGTTCATGCGGATCGGGCGGGTTCCACCGTCCGCGCCACACCCGGGAAGCGCGCTGTGTTCGGCACCGGCCCCGGCATCCGCTACTATCGACTGGCACGCACAGTGCAGGGGGCGATTGGCGCAGTTGGTAGCGCGCTTCGTTCACACCGAAGAGGTCATCAGTTCGAGTCTGGTATCGCCCACCCACCCGCAAGAGCCCGGCGCAACAGCGTCGGGCTCTTCGCATCTGTTGAGACAGTCACCAGCCAGATCGGACGAAGGGGCGCATGACCGACGTCGACCTCGAGTTCGCCCGGGTCCGGGCAGTCCTCGACCGTCCGACCCTCCGGCTGATGTCCCGGCCGACCAGCGCCGTCGTCCTCGCCGTGTTCCGCACGGTGTTCGACCGCGACGTCCAGTACGTCCCCGCGGACCGGATGCACCTGCAGGTCGAGGAGCACGTCGCACGGCTCCAGGCCGCCGGCGCGCGCACCCCCGCGAGCGAGCAGGCGGAGCAGCCCGAGCAGGACGCCCGACCGAACGGCCGCGCCCTCTGCCGCGAGTGGGTCGCCGCGCAGTGGCTCGTCCGCTCGAACTCCCCCGACGGCGACGAGCAGTACTCCCTGACGAGCCACGCGCTCGAGGCCCTGTCCCTCGTCCACGCCCTGTCGTCAGACCGGGCGCTCATCAGCGAGAGCCGGCTCGCGATGATCGTCGACGCCGTGCACCGCTGGGCCGCCCGCGCCGAGCCCGACCCCGACGTGCAGATCCGGCGCATCGACGCGCAGATCGCCGAGCTCCAGGCCGAGCGGGAGCGACTCGAGCACGGTGACGTGGACACCGTGGACGACGCCCGGATGCGCGACGGCTACACGAACATCTCCGACCTGATCCGCCAGCTCCCGAGCGACTTCAAGCGTGTGGAGGAAGCGGTGGCGACGATGCACCGCTCGATCGTCGAGGACTTCCGGCAAGAGGTCCGTCCGATCGGCGAGATCCTCGACGACTACCTCGCCCGCACGGACAACCTCATGCAGGCCACCCCCGAGGGCCGTGCGTTCGAGGGGGCGTTCGAGCTGCTCCGCGACGACGCCCTGCTGCTGCGGCTCCGAGACGACATCGCGACGATCCTGGCCCACCCCTTCGCGGACTCCCTCGGGGCGTCCGAGCGCCGGGCCTTCCGCAACACGGTGGTCATCCTCCGCCAGGGCATCGAGGACGTCCTCGCCCAGCGACGACAGCTCACGGCGACGCTGCGCGACCAGATCGTCGCGCACGACGTCGCCCGCGACCGCGAGCTCGACGCCGTCATCCGGTCGATCGAGCGCGGGCTCGCGACCTGGATGGAGCAGGGGTCGGCGCGCGACCGGCTGCCCCTCGGCCTCCTGCCGGCGACGGCCGAGGTCGGCACGCTGCGCGAACGGTTCTACGACCCGGACGCCGAGTCCGTGCCGCCCGCGATCGAGGAGCCGGACGACGACGTCTTCGAGGAACTCGACGTGGAGACGCTCCGGCGACACGGCGGACCGCTCCTCACCGAGCTCCGCGCGGCACTGCGCTCCGCCGAGGCCGACTCCAGCGTCGACGCCTTCCACGGCCTGCCGCCGGAGCAGCGGCGTCCGGTCGAGCTCTTCGGGCTCGCGCACCTCCTCACCGGTCACGAGGACTTCGAGTCCGCCACGCACCTCGCCGAGCACCGGACGGTCCGTCCCGACGGCAGCCCGGTCACCTTCCACATGCCGACCGCGGCGCTCACCGACGAGCGCCACGACCGGACGCCAGACACGACGAACGACGAACACGCACAGGAGGCGCGGTGAGCGACACGACGCCGGCACCGGTCGACGAGACGGTCCCCTACGACGGCCCCGCACCCGTCCCGCAGGACGACGAGCGCGACGAGACCAGCTTCGCCCTCTTCGAGGGCGACGAGGGCCGACTGGACGACCGGCAGCGCCGTGCCCTCGTGGCCCTGCTCCGCAACTCCTACGTCAGCGCACGGACGCACGCCGACGAGTGGCGCGCCGTGCTCGACGCGGAGTACCAGCTCCGCTCGCGCCTCAACGACCTGTTCCTCGAACTGCACGTGGACCGCGACCGCGAGGTCGCCTGGAAGCGTCAGGCCCGCTCCGAGAGCCAGCGCCGCGGCTTCCCCACCCTGCTGCGCGACGTCCCGTACACGCGCGAGGAGACGATCGTCCTCGTCTACCTGCGCATGCGCCTCCGTGCCGACACCCGCCCGGGCCCGGACCAGGTCGTCGTCGACCGCTCCGAGATCCTCGGGCACGTCGCCGGGTTCCGCCCCGCGACGGCGACCGACCGCACCCGTGACGAGGGCCGCGTGGCGAAGGCGGTCGAACGCCTCGTGACCGCCCGGATCCTGCTGAAGACGAGCGACCCGGACCGGTTCCGGGTCGCGAGCGTGGTCGAGGTGCTGCTCCCCCTGGAGCGGCTGCGCGACCTGGACACGTGGTTGGCGACCACAGCGTCGCGGACCGCCACCGCGCCCGGTGACGCGACCACCCCGGACGGCGAGCCGACCGACGGGGACGACCCGTCCCTCCTGGCCGACGAGACCGACACCGACGACGAAGGCGAGACGGAAGCGTGACCGACACCTTCGAGATCCCGGCCTTGTTCGACACCGTCGCGCAGTGGCGCGCCGAGTCGATGCAGGTCGTGAACTGGGGCGGCTTCCACGGCCACCGCCAGGTCGAGCTGTCCGGCACCGCGACGCTCATCTCGGGCGCGTCCGGCACCGGCAAGTCGACGCTGATGGACGCGTACCTCGCCGTGATGATGCCGTCGGACGTGCCGTTCAACGGCGCGTCGAACGACGCGACCACCGGGCGCGCGCGCAGTGCCGACCAGCGGAACCTGCTGACGTACCTGCGCGGCAAGGTGGACACCCGTCGCGACCCCGAGTCCGGTGCCCTGCGCGACGTGAACCTGCGCGGCGACGACCAGACCACGTGGGGTGCCGTCGCGGTGACGTTCCGGAACGACGACGAGCGGCGCTTCACGGTGCTGCGCGCGTACATCGTGCCGAAGCGTGCGCGGGGCGTCGGCGACATCCAGATGACCATGGCGACGGTGGACGACACGTTCGACCTGCGCCGGCTCGAGGAGTTCGTGCCGACGCGGTTCCACCACCTCGAGCTCACCGGACGCGTGCCGGGGCTCGTCATCCGCGACACCTACCAGGAGCTCGCGTACACGCTGCAGACCCGCCTCGGGATCGGTGACTCCGGCGGCGGCAACCGGGCGATGCGGCTCCTCGCGCGCATCCAGGCCGGGCAGCACCTACCGACCGTCGACGCCCTGTACAAGTCGCTCGTGCTCGAGACGCCGGGCACGTACGAGGCCGCCGACCGTGCCCTCGCGCACTTCTCCGCCCTCGACGAGGCGTACGAGGCGATGGACACCGAGGAGCGCAAGGTCCGCATCCTCTCCCCCATCACCGAACTGCACGCCGAGATCGCGCGCTCGAGGGCCGCGGCCGAGGCGCTCGACGGGATCGCGACCGGCGCCGAGGTGTCCCCGTTCGCGCACTGGACCGCATCGCGCAAGCGCGCACTCCTGGACGCCGAGGTGGACCGCAACGGGCGCGAACGCACGGCTGCCCGCGCCGAGGTCGCCGCGGCGGAGGCCCGGCACGCCGCGGTCGAGATCGAGCTGCGCGATGCCGAGGCCCGGCTCCGCGACCAGGGCGGGAACGCGCTGGCGCAGCTCGAGGACCGCATCGACCGTCGGACGCGGGAGCGCGACGCCGTCGTCCGCACCCGGGCGACGTTCGACGAGCGGACGGCCGTGCTCGGGTCGCCCGTGTCCACCGAGCAGTCCTTCACCGCCGTGCAGCGGGCGTCCCACGAGTTCCTCGGCACCTACCCCGCGTCGCGCGCGGAGCTCGACGAGCGCCGTGACGCCCTCACCCGCGAGGAGTACCCGCTCCTCGACCGCGAGCGGTCCCTCCGCCAGGAGCGTCAGTCGCTCGAGCACCGACAGGGCGCCATGCCGCTGCCGATGCACGAGGCCCGACTGGCGATGGCCCGCGCCGCCGGCATCGACCCGTCCGAGCTGCCCTTCGTCGCCGAACTGCTCGACGTGCTGCCCGGCGAGGAGCGCTGGCGCACGGCGATCGAGTCCGTCCTGGCGCCCGTCGCCCGCACGCTCCTGGTCGACCAGGACCGCCTCGCCGACTTCAGCGAGGCGATCGACGCGCTCCGCCTGCCGGTGCGCGTGCAGTTCGAGGGCGTCCCGACGGGGCCGCACATCGACGTCGACGGCGACCCGTCCATGGTGTCCGGCAAACTCGCGATCAAGCAGTCGCCGTTCAGCACCTGGGTGCGCGAACGCATCGAGTCCGACCGCACCGACGCCCGGTGCGTCGGGTCCGCCGCGGACCTCGGCGGCGGCGGCCGGCGCGTCACCGAGTCCGGGCAGCTCCGCGACGGTCGACGCGGTGCCCACGGCGACCGGCGTCAGGCGAACGTCATCGGCTTCACGAACGAGGCGCGGGTCGCCTCGGTGGAGCAGGAGCTGGCCGCGATCGCCGAGGACCTCGCCACGCTCGAGGCCCGGCGCACCGACGTCGCGCAGGACATCACGGCGCTCGACGTCCTCCGCGCCGCGCACCAGCACATCGTCGACGTCACGTGGGAGGCGATCGACGTCGTCGGGCTCGAGGACTCGCTCGCCCGCCTCGACCAGGAACGCCAGGCACTCCTCGCCGCCGACGACGGCCTCCGCACCCTGCGTTCGGCCGTGGGTCGGCTCCGGGCGTCCCTCGACGAGGCGTCGGACCGTCGCGCCGCTGCCCGCCAGTCCGTCGCCCGGCTCGAGGAGCGGCACGCCGTGCTCGTGGACGGTCAGGACGCCGCGGCCGAGATCCTGTCGCGCTTCGAGGACACTCCTGACGCCCTGCCGGACGACCGACAGGCGCAGCTGCTGTCCGAGACGTTCGAGGAGATCGGAGCGCCGGACGGCGTCGACGGCTTCGACGACGCCACCCGCCGCCTGAAGCGCCGGCTCGAGGAACGCCTCGCGCAGGCGCTCGACGGCGCCGCCTCGGCCTCGACCGCGTTGACGCTGACCTTCCAGCGCTACCAGGACGCATGGCCGGACCCGAACCTCGGGACCGGCGTCGCGTCCTACCCCGACTACCGCGCCATCCTCGACCAGATCGTCGCGACGGGCCTGCACTCCCGCCGGAGCGAGTGGCGCCGACGCCTGTCGCAGTGGAGCGGCGAGGACCTCGTCCCGCTCGCCGGCGCCTTCGACCGGGCCGTCGTCGAGATCGAGGAGCGGCTCGAACCGGTCAACGAGATCCTCCGCGAGCTGCCCTTCGGTGCGAACCGCGACCGGCTGAAGATCCAGATCCGCCGGGTCACGCGCGAAGAGGTCACGGCCTTCCGTCGGGAGCTGCGGGCACTGTCGGCGTCGGTCGACACCGAGCTGACCGACGACGTGCTCGAGACCCGGTTCCGCCGGCTCCGACGCTTCATGGCCGTCATCCGCCCCGACCCGTCCGTCCCGCGTGGCGGCCGGACCAGGCAGCGCGACGCCGTGCTCGACGTCCGGCGGCACATGGAGATCACGGCCGTGCGGTACGACACCGAGGGCAACGACCTCGGCGTGTACTCGTCCCTCGGCGACAAGTCCGGCGGTGAGACGCAGGAGCTCGTGGCGTTCATCGTCGGTGCCGCGCTCCGGTACCAGCTCGGCGACGAGACCCGGCCGCGGCCGCGGTTCGCGCCGGTCTTCCTCGACGAGGCCTTCATCAAGGCGGACTCGGAGTTCGCGGGGCGTGCGGTGACGGCGTGGCTGCGGCTCGGGTTCCAGCTCGTCGTGAGTGCGCCGCTCGACAAGGTCACGGCGCTGGAGCCCTCGATGGAGCGGCTCCTGTCGATGCGCAAGCACCCGGACACCGGGCACTCGTCGATCACCGAGATCGCGCGGGCCGCCGTGGGGGCGTAGGCGCGCCGCCCGTCCCCGTGCCGCCGCCCGTCTGCGGGCCGACCGCCCGTCCGCGGGCCGCCGGGATCGCACGAACTGCCGCCCGGCGCCGGCAGCAGCGGCACCTCGTGCGACCTCAGCGACGGGCGCACGGCATGTCGTGCGACCGGAGCGAACGTCACCGTCACCCCCGGACTGGGGTGTCGGTAACAGCAGGCCGCCGGGCACTCCTTGACTACGATCGCCAGGAGCTCCACCGACTCCAGCAGGGACCGTACCGTGACCACTCGCACACGCACCGCAGGCGCGATCGTCACCGGGCTCCTCGTGGCCGGCGCGCTGGCTGCGTGTGTCCCGTCCTCCACGGCACCGGGGTCGACAGCCGCACCGACCACCGCCACAGCGACTCCGCTGGTCACGCCGACGCCCACACCCACCGCGACCCCGACCCCGACCGCGACCCCGACAGCCGTGCCGACGACGCTCCCGGTCGGCGACGTCACGTCGAACGGACGCACCTGGCGGCAGTCGTACGCCGAGGACTTCACGAAGCCCGCCGCACTCGGCACGGTGGCGTCCGTCTACCCCGGCATGGGCCTCTACGACGGATTCCAGGACACCAGCGGACTCGGCACGTACGCCCCTGCGAAGGTGCTGTCCGTCGCCGACGGCAACCTCGACTTCGACTTCCACTCCGAGGGCGGCCGACCGCTCGTCGCCGCCGTCATGCCGGACGGGTACGCACCGCACACGACGGCACGCGTCAGCATCCGCTACAAGACCACGGTCACCGACGGGTACAAGTTCGTCGGCATGCTGTGGCCGTCCTCCGACGACTGGAACGACGGCGAGATCGACTGGCCGGAGTCACTCACGCTCGGGGCATCGCCGCGACCCGCGTCCGCGATCCCGGGAACGTACGCGAACCGTCACGTCAAGTACGACCGCTCGGTGCAGGTCCACGCGAAGACAGACACCACCGAGTACCACGTCGCCACCACCGAGTGGGACACGGGCATCGTCCGCTTCTACTGGGACGGGGAGCTCGTCTCCTCCACCACCGAGGCCGTGCCGACGAAGCCGATGCGCGTGACCCTGCAGGGCGAGACGTGGACCGATCACGGCGCCGTCCCGACGGACGCGACGGGCACCGTGTCCGTCGACTGGATCTCCATCTGGAACTGACCCGCGCGCGGTACGGTGGGCGCGTGTTCGGACGCCGCTCCCCCAGCCCCCGCCCCGACGACCGACCGGGCCTCGGCATCGGTGCCCTCGTGCAGGTCGTCGACACCGACCAGGGCGGCGAGGAGTGGGCCGACGAGCCGATCGGCGTCATCGTCGCACCGGGCGGCAGCCAGCTCGGCGGGACCCAGCGCACCTGGACGATCGCGTTCGAGGAACCCGTCTACACGAAGGACGGCCGCGGCCCGTTCGAGCGCGCGACCGTCCTGAGTCGTCAGCTGGTGCCGATCGAGCCGGCACCGGACACCGAGGGCTAGTACTCCTCGTTGCCGCTCTTCATCATGGCTGCGAAGGCCATGCAGACCCCTACGCCGCCGAGCACGCCGATGCCGATGATGACGCCTGCGATGAGTTCGAGCATTGGTGACTCCTTGGTTCCGGGGCCGGTCTGGCTGCCCTCAGGTTAGCGGATGCCGCGCATGAGCTTCAGCACCGGCTTGGCGAGGACGAGCAGGACGACACCGACCGCGACGGCGACGAGCCCGAGGACGGCGAAGTACGGCGCCTCGTCCGCCGGGTCGTAGTACTGCGAGAGCACCCCCGTGACGGCGGTGCCGAGCGACACCGACAGGAAGAACAGGGCCACCATCTGCGTCTGGAACTTCGGCGGTGCGAGCTTCGTGGCCACCGACTGGCCCACCGGCGACAGCAGGAGCTCGGCGATCGTGAAGACGAGCAGGATCCCGACGAGGGCGAGCAGCGGCGTGCCGTTCTGCCCGGTGCCGACGAAGGGCAGGAAGAGCAGGAACGCGACGCCCATGATGCCGGTGCCGAGGGCGAACTTCGTCGGGGTGGACGGCTGACGGTCGCCGAGCTTCGTCCAGATCGCCGCGAACACGCCGGACAGCACGATGATGAAGACCGGATTGATCGACTGCACCCACGAGACCGGCATCTCCCAGCCGAACAGGGACCGGTCGAGGCGCTCGTCGGAGTAGACGGTCACGACGGTGAACTGCTGCTGGTACAGCGACCAGAACACCGCACTGCCGATGAACAGGGGGATGAAGGCGAACACGCGCGACCGCTCCTGCGCGGTGATGCCGCTCGAGAGGATCACCACGAAGTACCCGATCGTGGCGAGGATGACGATGGCGACGACCACGGTGGGCAGGTTGTCGACGTTCAGGAGCCCCGTCAGCACGGCGACCACGATCACCGCGAGTGCCACGAGGACGAGCACGCCGATGAGCGGGAGCCGACGGCGGTCGACGGGGTTCGTGACGTGGCGCACGGACTCCGGCAGCTTGCGGCGGCGGATCGCGTACTGCACGAGCCCGGCCGCCATGCCGACCGCAGCAAGGCCGAAGCCGTAGTGGAAGCCGAGCGAGCTCTGCAGCAGGCCGGTCAGGAGCGGACCGAAGAACGCCCCGAGGTTCACGCCGAGGTAGTAGAGCGAGAAGCCGGCGTCACGACGGGGGTCGTCCCGGCTGTAGAGCCCGCCGACGATCGTCGTCGCCGTGGCCTTGAGCCCGCCGGAGCCGAGCGCGATGAGCACGAGGCCGACGCCGACGCCCGCGACACCGGGGATGAGCGCGAGGGCGATGTGCCCGAGCATCACGACGATGGCGCTGCCGAACAACGTCCGGTCCGCACCGAGCAGGCGGTCGGCGATCCACGCCCCGATGATCGTGAACAGGTACACGGCTCCGCCGTAGGCACCCATGATCCCGCTGGCGACGCCCTTGTCGATGCCCAGCCCGCCCTGCGAGAGCGTGTAGTACATGTAGATGAGGACGATGCCCTGCATCCCGTAGAACGAGAACCGCTCCCAGAGCTCGACGGCGAACGGCGTCGACAACTCGAACGGTTGCCCGAAGAAGGTCCGCCCGCGTGCGGGATTGGTGGTACCTGACATGCCGCACATTCTGCCCCTCGGAGCCGGGCCGCGCCGAATCGCTGAACTCGCCTCAGGAACGCCGGGCGCGGTCGTTTGGAGGGTTCCCACGACCGCGGCCGACCCACGGGCCACCCGCGTTGTCAGCCCCGGACGGCGTTCACGCGACTCGCGGGTCCGATCAATAGCGTGGGTTCTGCAACACCGGACAGAGCAGTTCAGGAGGGCTCCGACCATGGTCGACACCGCACCCGTCCACAGCACGAACACGCCCAAGGCCGACGCCGCGGGCGACCCCGCCGCGGGCACGCCCGCCGGCGGGACGGACACCGACGTCCGGATCGACGTCGACCTGCTCGCCGAGCACCTGCTCGGCCGCTGGGCGGACGACCGCCGAGCCTCGCGCCGACTCGCACTCGACCCGGCGATGCACAAGGTCGAGGGCATGCCCTACGCAGACGCCCGCGCCCGGACGCTCGACCAGCTCCGCATCCTCGTCGACGCGGGAGCGATCCAGCGCCCCTACCCCGAGGAGTTCGGCGGCTCGAGCAACCACGGCGGCAACCTCGCCGCGTTCGAGGAGCTCACCACGGCCGACCCCTCGATGCAGATCAAGGCCGGCGTGCAGTGGGGGCTGTTCGGCTCGGCCGTGCACCACCTCGGCACCGAACGGAACCACCGCGAGTTCCTGCCGGGCATCGTCTCGTTCGAGGTCCCCGGCTGCTTCGCGATGACGGAGACCGGGCACGGCTCGGACGTCCAGAGCATCGCCACGCGGGCGACCTACGACCCGGCGACCCAGGAGTTCGAGATCCACACGCCCTTCCGCGGTGCGTGGAAGGACTACATCGGCAACGCCGCCCTGCACGGCAAGGCCGCCGTCGTCTTCGCGAAGCTCGTGACGCGGGGCGTCGACCACGGCGTCCACGCGTTCTACGTGCCGCTCCGCGACGCCGCGGGTGCGTTCCTGCCCGGTGTCGGCGGCGAGGACGACGGCTACAAGGGCGGCCTGAACGGCATCGACAACGGCCGACTGCACTTCGACCACGTGCGCGTCCCCCGCACCAACCTGCTGAACCGCTACGGCGACGTCGCCGAGGACGGCACCTACTCCTCGCCGATCGCCTCGCCCGGTCGCCGCTTCTTCACCATGCTCGGCACCCTCGTGCAGGGCCGCGTGTCGCTCGACGGCGCCGCGGTCGTCGCCCAGAAGATCGGCCTGGAGATCGCGCTGACGTACGCAGCACAGCGCCGCCAGTTCCCGACGGGCGACGGCACCGAGGGTGTCCTGCTCGACTACGGCCGGCACCAGCGCCGGTTGATCCCCCGCCTCGCCACGGTGTTCGCGCAGTCGTTCGCCCACGAGAAGCTCCTCCGCACCTTCGACGACGTGTTCAGCGGGCGTGAGGACACCCCGCAGCGTCGCGAGGACCTCGAGACCCAGGCAGCGGCCTTCAAGTCGATGTCCACGTGGTCGGCCCTCGACACGCTCCAGGAGTGCCGCGAGGCCTGCGGTGGCGCCGGGTTCCTCGCCGAGAACCGCCTCACCGGACTCCGCGCCGACCTCGACGTCTACGTGACGTTCGAGGGCGACAACACCGTGCTGCTCCAGCTCGTCGGCAAGCGCCTGCTCACCGACTTCCGCGCGAAGGCGCCGAAGGACCCGGCGTCGACCGCGAAGTTCGTCGCAGCCCAGGCGGCCACGAAGCTCGCCGACGCCACCGGTCTCCGGCGCCTCGGGCAGACCATGACCGACCGCGGCTCGCTCGCCGCGTCCGTCACGGATCTGCAGGACGCCAAGACGCAGCGCGACCTGCTCGCCGGCCGCGTCGACACGATGGTCACCGAGATCGGCATGCGCCTCGCGTCGGCAGGCAAGGACCGCGCACGCGGCGCCCGACTGCTCAACCGCTCGCAGCACGAGCTCATCGAGGCGGCGAAGGCCCACGCGGAGCTCATGCAGTGGGAGGCCTTCACCGAGGCCATCGACGAGGTCCCGCCGGGAGACACCCGCCGCGTGCTCGTCTGGCTCCGCGACCTGTTCGCCCTCGGCCTGCTGGAGCAGCACCTCGACTGGTACCTCATGCACGGGCGCATCACGGCGCAGCGGGCGCGGGCGGTCTCGGCGTACATCGACCGCCTCGTCGCCCGGGTCCGACCGGTCATCCCGCAGCTGCTCGACTCGTTCGGGTACGAGGCCGGCCACGTCCGCGCCCCGATCGCGCTCGGTGCCGAGCAGGCCCGGCAGGACGAGGCGCAGGCCTGGTTCGCCGCCGAGGCGGCCGCGGGTCGCCTGCCCGAGCAGGAGAAGAAGCCCCGCGCCTAGCCAGGCGCGGACGCGCAGCGCTGGTCAGGCGTCGCCGGCGGGCCCGCGGTCCTCGAGTGCCCGGCGGAGCCGCGCCTCGGCGTCGTCCCCGGCGCCGGCGGCAGCGGCAGCGGCCTCGGCGTTGGCCTCGGTCACCGCGCGCACGACCTCTTCGCGCTGGATCTTCACCCCGCGAGGCGCGTCGATACCGATGCGGACGCCGTCCCCGCGGCTGTCGAGCACCGTGATGACGATGTCGTCACCGACGAGGATCCGCTCGCCGACCTTCCGCGTGAGTACCAGCACCCGTTCAGCCTAGCGACACGACGGGGACTCCCAGCAGGTGCACCGACTCCGGCGTGGCGGTCTCCCCCGCGCCGATCGCCACGACCCCGGCCACGTGGGCCCGGTCGGCGACCGCGGCGAGCATGCGGACCGAGTCCTCGTGCTTCCGACCGACATCCACGACGACCCAGACCTGGTCGGGTGCGAGTCCAGCGGCCGTCGCCACGTCGTCCCAGGCGGCGACCGCGAGCAGCGCGTACCCGGCGCGGACGCCCTCGGCCCGGGCGAGGATCCCGCTCCGCCGGTCGGCCGCGTCGGTCGGCCGCAGTGCGTGCCGGGTCGCGAAGATCCCGGCGGCCGCGTCCACGTCGTTCGGACGCCCGACGAGCAGCACGAGGTCGCCGTCGGCGGACCGGACCGACGGGGCGGGCCGTGTGGGCGCGGTGGCGGCGACCATCTGCTCGGCCACGACGTCGTCGACGAGCCGAGCCGTCCCTCCAGGAACGACCGACGGACCGGGCACGTCCAGGAGGCGCGACCCGCCTGGCTCCTCCGCCCCCGCCTCCGGCAGTGCGCGCGTCGGGCGCGGGGCGCTCCCCGTGATCCCGTCGGCGACGAAGCCGTCGAGCACCGACGCGAACGCGTCGGCCCGCGTGGACGCGGTGCCGTCGTGGCCGGCGATGCGCGCCTCCGCGGCTTCGGCGTCGGCCAGGAGCGCGGCGATGCCCACCCGCTGGACCGGCGAATCGGCGATGGCGACGCGCGCGGTCGGGACGTCGTCGGGGCCGGGGACCTCGACGGTGGCCTCGACGTGCGCCTTGCGGAACAGCCCGCCGATGCCCGGCGTGGTGACGCGCTCGGCGGCGACGATGCGTGCGCCCGGTCCGAACTCCGAGCGGACGGCGTCCCGGAGCTCGTCGAGCGTGGCGCCGTTACGCTGCAATCGGGTCGGCGGCACGGACCACTCCCACGGTCTCGATGGTGGAGCCCGCGGCGGTGGCCTCCTGGTAGGAGAGCACCGGCAGGCCGTTCGACTGCGCGGAGACCATGCGGTGCACGGCCGGGCGGAGCTGCGGGGCGCAGACGAGGACGGCGGAGATGCCCTGGTCCTCGACGGAGCGCACGGCCTCCCGGAGCGACCCGAGGACCTGCTCGATGCGGTGGGCGTCGAGGACGATCTGGGTCCCCTGCTCGGACGGCCGGAGCCCCTCGAGCATCGACTGCTCGAGCAGCGGGTCGATCATGATGACCCGGAGCGTGCCGGCGTCGAGGTACCGGGCGGGCAGCGCGGGGCCGAGTGCGGCGCGGGCGGCCTCGACGAGCCCCTCCGGGTCGGTCGACACCTTGGCGCGGAGCGTGAGGCCCTCGCAGATCCGGCCGAGGTCGTTGATCGGGACCCGTTCGGCGAGCAGGCCCTGCAGGACCCGCTGCAGCTCGGCGAGCGAGAGCATCCCGGGGACGAGCTCCTCGACGGCCGCGGGGTTGACCTGCTTGACGCCCTCGGTGAGGACCTTGACGTCCTCGCGGGTGAGGAGCCGCGCGGCGTTGTCGCCGATGATCGCCTGCAGGTGCGTGACGAGCACGGAGACGCGGTCGATCACGGTCGCGCCGGTCATCTCGGCGGCGTGCCGGAGCTCGGCGGGGACCCACTTGCCGGCGAGGCCGAACACCGGTTCGACGGTGGTCTCCCCGGGGAGGCCCTCGAGGTGGTCGCCGAGCGCGAGCACGCTGCGCGACGGTGCGGTGCCCCTGCCGGCCTCGACGCCGGCGATGCGGATGGCGTAGGTCGACGGCGGGAGCTCGATGCTGTCGCGGGTCCGGACGGGCGGGACGACGATCCCCATGTCGATCGCGATCTTCCGGCGGAGGGCACGGACGCGGCCGAGCAGGTCGTCCGAGGCGCCGGACACCATGTCGACCAGGTCGGGCGCGAGCAGGATCTCGAGGGCGTGCACGCGCATCTGCTCGATGAGGTCCTCGGGGGTGTCGGCGCTCGGTGCGGCGGCCTCCATGGCCTGCTGCTGGGCGACGGCCGCCTCCTCGCGCTTGGTGTTCTGCCCGAGGCGCCACCCGATCACCAGCAGCGTGGCGCCGATGACCAAGAACGGGACGATCGGCATGCCGGGGATGAACCCCATCGCGATCGCCGCCACGCCCGCGATCACGAGGGCGTTCCGCGACTGGGTGAGCTGCTGCGACGCCGAGGTGCCGATCTCGGTCTCGGCGCCGGAGCGGGTGACGATCATGCCCGTCGACACCGCCATGAGGAGCGCCGGGATCTGCGTGACGAGCCCGTCGCCGATGGTCAGGATGCCGTACTTCGACAGGGCGTCGGTGATCGACAGCCCGTTCTGCACCATGCCGATGGCGATGCCGCCGACGAGGTTGATGACGATGATGAGGATGCCGGCGATCGCGTCGCCCTTGACGAACTTCGACGCACCGTCCATGGCGCCGTAGAAGTCGGCCTCGGCGGACACGGCGGCACGGCGTTCCTTCGCCTGGGCGTCAGTGATGAGCCCCGCGTTGAGGTCCGCGTCGATCGCCATCTGCTTGCCGGGCATCGCGTCCAGGGTGAACCGTGCCCCGACCTCGGCGACGCGCTCGGCGCCCTTCGTCACGACGACGAACTGGATGACGACGAGGATCAGGAAGATGACCGCGCCGATGATGATCGAGCCGGAGACCGCCACGTGGCCGAACGCCTGGATGACGTCGCCGGCGAACCCCTCGCCGAGGACGAGCCGCGTCGACGCGACGTTCAGGCCGAGCCGGAACAGCGTCGCGACGAGCAGCAGTGACGGGAACACCGAGAAGTCGAGCGGCTTCTTCACGAACAGCGTCGTGAGCAGGATCACCAGCGCCAGCAGGATGTTGCAGATGATGAGGAAGTCGAGCAGGAAGGACGGCACCGGCAGGATCAGCAGCAGGATGATGCCGACGATGAAGACCGGGACGACGAGCTTCGGCAGGTCCTTGCGGTTCATGCGGGCACCCCTTCGGGAGTCGAGTTCGGGCGGAGCTTCCGGGGCCGGAGGTCCCCGCTGATCGTGGCCGGGTCGATGACCGTGGCGACCTCGTCCGGGGTGGTCGGCCGCGGCGGGGCGTGCGTCCCGGCCGCCGCTCCCCTGGCCTTGAGCGCCATGACGAACGACAGCACGCGGGCGACCGGCGTGTAGAGGTCGACCGGCACCTCCTGCCCGAGCTCGCACGCGGCGTGCAGCGCACGGGTGAGCGGGACGTCCTGGACGATCGGCACCCGGGCCTCGAGCGCCTTGTCGCGGATCATCGCCGCGACCGGACCGGCGCCCTTCGCCACGACGCGCGGCGCGGACTTCCCCGGCTCGTACGACAGCGCGACGGCGTAGTGCGTCGGGTTCGTCATCACGACGTCCGCGGTGCCGATCGCCTGCACCATCCGGTTCCGGCTCATCGCGAGCTGTCGTGAGCGGCGCTGGGACTTCACGAGCGGGTCGCCCTCGGCGTGCTTGTTCTCGTCCTTGACCTCGCGCTTGGTCATCATCGTGCGCTTGCGGTTGCGGCGGATCACGACGAAGACGTCGAGCGCGGCGAGGACCAGGCCGGCGACGATCGCCGCCCGCAGCAGGGTGCCGGTCCCGGCGGCCGCGGCGTCGAGCACGGCGGACAGCGGCAGCGACCCGCTCGTCATGAGGACGGGGACGAGTGCCTGCACGGCCATCCAGAGGACGAGTCCGACGACGGCCGTCTTGAGGAGCGCCTTGCACCCGTTCCAGAGCGCCTGGGTGCCGAACACCCGCTTCAGTCCCTGGATCGGGTCGAAGTGCTCGGGCTGCGGCGCCAGCTTCCGGACGTGCACGCCGCCCTGCGCGACCGCTGCGGCCAGCACGGCGACGGCGACGACCCCGAGCATCGGGCCGAGGGTCCCGCCGAGCGAGCCGAGGGCCTCGTGGAAGACGGCGTTCATGGTGCCGATCGTCGGGTCGGCGATGACGCGCTGCACGGCTCGGAGCTGCTCGGAGCCCGCGGCGGCGGCGTTGCCGATCGCGGACGGCATCATGAGTGCCGCGACCGCGATCCCGATCCACGCGCCGAGGTCCTGCGACCGCCCGATCTGGCCCTTCTGGTGGACCTCGCGCATGCGCTTCTGGGTCGCCTGCTCGGAGCGTTCTCCGCTGTCGGACACGTCGTCACCCCCGTCCCGTGATCGCGGCCACCGCGTCGCCGGTGAGGGACGAGACGACGGACGGCAGGGCCATGAAGAGCGCGCCGGCGAAGACGACGGTCAGCCCGATCTTGATCGGGAAGCCCATCTGGAAGGCGTTGAGCGCCGGGGCCACGCGGGTGAGCAGGCCCAGGCCGACGTCGGCGAGGAAGAGCACCACCACGAGGGGCCCGGCGATCTGCAGCGAGGACAGGAACATCTGCGTGAGCGCGGTGACGAGCACGGACGCCAGGCCGCCGAGGTCGAACGTGCCGGTCAGGGGCACCGCGTCGAAGGAGCGCACGAGTCCGGCGACGATGAGCTGGTACCCGCCCGAGGCGAACAGCAGCGCGAGCGCCGCCATCTGGAACAGCCGCGTGAACTGGGCGCCGTTCACCTGCGACTGCGGGTCGAAGGCCTGCGCCAGCGTGAACCCGCCGAACAGGTCGATGAGCGCTCCGGCCGACTGCACGGCGGCGAACACGAGGAACACGAGGAACCCGAGGGCGAGTCCGACGAGGAGCTGCGTCAGGAGCGCGAGCAGGAACGGTCCGGTGTCGAGCGACTCGTACCCGACCGCGACGCGCGGGGCGACGCCGATCGCCAGCCCGATGCCGAGGATCACCTTCACCGTCGCGGGGAACGCGCGGTACGAGAACGGCGGCGCGATGACGAAGAACGCGACGAGACGGACGCCGGCGAGCATCGTCGCCTCGAGGCGGTCGCCGTCGATCGACAGCTCCATCAGGCCGTTCCCAACAGCTTCGGGATCATGTCGAACGCGACGTGCGTGAACCCGACCATCTCCGAGATCATCCAGTTGCCGCAGACGACCAGGGCGATCGCGACGGCGACGGCCTTCGGCACGAAGGAGAGCGTGACCTCCTGGATCTGCGTGACCGACTGGAACAGCGAGATCGCGAAGCCCACGACGAGCGACGTCACGAGCACGGGCGCGGCGAGCTTCGCCGACACCAGGAGCGCCTGGAGCGTGAGGTCGATGACGGCCTGCTGGTTCATCAGTGCACCACCTGGTAGCTCTCGATGAGGGACTTGATGATGAGCCCCCACCCGTCGACGAGGACGAACAGCAGGATCTTGAACGGGAGCGAGATCATGACCGGCGGGAGCATCATCATGCCCATCGACATGAGCGCCGCGGAGACGACGAGGTCGATGACCAGGAACGGGATGAAGATGACGAACCCGATGATGAAGGCGCTGCGGAGCTCGGAGATCACGAACGCGGGGATCACCGTCGTCATCGGCACGTCGGCCATCGACTTCGGGTTGTCCTGACCGGCGGCACGGGTGATGAGCGCCACGTCCTCCTCACGCGTCTGCTGCAGCATGAAGGTCCGCAGTGGCTTCGTCCCGATCTCGACCGCCTGGGTGAAGTCGAGGTGACCGGCGAGGTACGGCTGCAGGGCGTCGTCGTTGATGTGCCCGAGGACCGGGGCCATCACGAAGAGCGACAGGAACAGGGCGAGGCCGGCCAGCACCTGGTTCGGCGGGATGGACTGCAGCGCGAGGGCGTTCCGCGTCATCGCGAGCACCACGAAGATCTTCGTGAACGACGTCATCATCAGCATGAGGGCCGGTGCGACGCTGAGCAGGGTGATCCCGATCAGGGTGACGACGGCGGACGACGGGGTGCCGTCCGGGCCGTTCACGCTGACGCTGAAGTCACCGGTCGACGGCGGCGTGGGCGTGGCTGGGGCGGTCGGCTGCACGACACCGGCCGCGTGGGCGCCGGTCGCCGTGAGCATGAGGAAGCCGGCGACGATCGTCACCCCCAGCAGGAGGAGGGCGATCAGGCGTCCGGTGCGGGCCGCGGTCACCCGGCCCGCCGGTTCCGGAGCGCCGAGGCGGCCTGCCGCCAGGTGTCGGCGGACAGGATCGACCCCTGCAGCTGCTGCGCCGTGGGCAGCGTGGTGCGCTGCGAGCGGCGGTTGCGGGGACGCATGGGCAGCGGCTGCGCCGCGTCGGACGGGAGGGACGGCTCAGCTGCCGTCTGCTGCTCCAGTTCCTGACGGAAGCGGTCGGCCGACGGGGTCGGACGCACCGGCAGCGTCACCGGCCCGGTCACGATCGTGAGTTCCGGCGCCGGCGCCTGCCCGCTGGTGAGCACGGCGACACCGTGCTCGGAGACACCGAGCACGAGGCGCTCGCCCTCGACGTCGACGACGACGACGCTCGCCTTGCCGCCGATGCCCTGGCGGCCGACGACCTCGACCGACGCCGAGCGGCGGCCCTTGGCCTTGCCCGCACCCAGGCCGCTCTTCGCGACGCGACGGTGCAGCACCCACATGAGGGCGAGCACGACGCCGAGCGAGAGCGCGACGCGGAGGACGATGACGGCGGTGTCCACGTCGGGGCTCAGACGCTCTCGGCGACGTCGAGGATCTTCGTGATCCGGACCGCGTAGTCCTGGTCGACGACGACGACCTCGCCGTGCGCGATGAGCCGGCCGTTGAGCAGGACGTCGGCCGGGGCTCCGGCGCTGCGGTCGAGTTCGACGACCGCGCCGGGCTCCATGCCGAGCACGTCGCGCACGGACATCCGGGTGCGGCCGATCTCCACCGTCAGGGTCATCTCGACGTTGTTGATCCGGCCGAGGTTCCCGGCGGGCAGGCTCGTCGTCGGTGCCGCGGCGGCGGGTGCGGACACCGTGCCGTTCTCGCGGACGCGCAGGGCGAACCAGCCGCCGGGGACGCCACCGGCGGTCAGCTCGAACACGACCGTGTCCGGGTCGGCCAGGAGCGCCGAGGCCGACTCGCGCCGAGCGTCGCCGAGGACGCCGACGCCGAGGACACCGGCGGCGGCCTCGAGGGACGGGCGGAGCACGTCGGTCACGTCGACGATCCCGTGGTCGGTGCCGCCCGCGGCGACGACGGCCTCGAGGTCGGTGAGCACGAGGACGAGGTCGGCCGACAGGCCGCCGACGAAGGACGCGACCACCGCGTCACCGGCGGCCTCGAGGGCAACGGGGGTCGCGCCTCCCGGGACCGCCACCGCTGCCAGCGGAGCGGCCGTCGGGAGCTGCGCGGCGAGGGCCTCGGCCGCCTGCGTGTGGAGGGTGGTCGTGACGGTCATGCGGGCTGCTCCGATGTGGTGGTGACGACGATGCCGGCGAGGCGCGAGCCGTTCGCGCCGACGGCGGCGGTGCCGACGGGCTCGCCGTCGACCGCGATGGTGAGGGGGCGGTGCTGCGGGTGCGGCAGCGGCAGCACGTCGCCGACGGCGAGGCGCAGGACCTGCGACGGCAGCACGGTCGCCGGGGCGAACCGCAGGCTGACGCCGACCGGGACGCCGGCGAGCTGCGCGTCGACGAGGGCGCGGGCGTCGGCGGGGGTGACGTGGGCAGCGGCCTCGCCGAGCTGCGGCAGGACGGCGTCGGCCGGCAGCGCGAGCGTGCCGGGGGCGACGCGCTCCCCCACGCGGATCGTGAACGAGGCGACGATCATGAGGTCGCCCTTCTGGGCGGCCTGGGCGAACTGCGAGTTGAACTGGAAGCCGCCGGCGGTGACGTCGTGCGCGAGCAGGCCGCCGAACGAGTAGCGGAGGTCGTCGAGGGCGTCCTCGACGATCTTGCGGACGAGCGCCTGCTCGATCGGGGTGAACGTCCGGTCCGGCGTCGGGAGCGGCTTGGAGGCGCCGAGCGCGTGCGAGACCCAGGTGAGCGCGGCGTCGAGCGGGACCTGCAGCACGCCCTTCGGGACGACGTCCGCGATGGGGAGCAGGACCATGCCGGTGAGCGCGGGCAACGAGGCGGCGTACTCGTCGTACGTCGTCATCTGGACCTGCTCGCACGTGACCTGGCTCACCGCGCGGACCTTCGCCGTCAGCTGGGTGCCCCACTGGCGCGCGAAGGTCTCGAAGGCGAGCTCGAGGACCCGGGCGTGCTCGCGGGCGAGCGTCGACGGGCGCGCGAAGTCGTACACCTCGGGCGCTGGCAGGGTCTCGGTCACGGGTGCGTCTATCGGTCCGCTGTGGAGCACCCGTCAGTGCTGTGCCCCGTTCTGGGGCGGTGGTGCGCTCAGCCGGCTCGTGCTCCGTCCTGTGCCTTCGCCAGGGCCGGCATCAGCGCGCTGACGTCCTGGTCCTGGTTCGACAGCACGACGATGTCGACCCGCCGGTTCAGCGTGAGGTCGGCGTCCGTCCCGCCCTTCGCCAGCGGGCGGCTCGACCCGAACCCGACGCTCTGGATGTGCTGGGCCGGCATCCCGCCGCGTTCCACGAGGTCGCGGAGCACCCCGGTCGCGCGGGCGGCGCTCAGCTCCCAGTTCGTGGCGTACGGCGCGGTGGAGTTCCGCTGGTCGGCGTGGCCCTCGACGCTGACGTCGTGGCCGCTGGTCTTCAGGACCGGGGCGATGGCGTCCATGATCCGCTTCGCCTGGTCGGACAGGTCGGCGCTGTTCGTGGTGAAGTACGTCTCGCTGCCGACGAGCCGGACCGTGAGCCCACGGGCGTCGACCGTGAACTGCACGTTCGATGTCTGCCCGGCCTTCGCGAGGTTCGCCTTGATCGCCTGCTCGATGGCCTGCAGGTCGTCGAGCTCCTTCTTCGCCGCAGCGACGTCGGCCTTCGTCGCGGTCGTCGGCACCACGGTGGAGGCCGGGTCGACGTTGGTGTCCTTCGTGCCGGACGACGCGGTCGAGTGGTCCGCCTGGGACTTGTCGACGGAGTACCCGGAGCCGTCCTCGACCTCGTCCTTCGTCACGACCGTGCCCGACGCGGTGTCGACCTTCTGCGACTTCACCTCGCCGAAGCCCGTGGCGAGCGAGTTCTTCAGCTGGATGTACTTCTGCTGGTCGACCGTGGACATCGCGAAGAGCACGAGGAACATGCACATCAGCACGGTGATCATGTCCATGTACGAGGCCATCCAGCGCTCGTCGGGGTGCTCGGCCTCGTCGTGCGACTTCTTCGACCGTCCGCGACCGCGCCCGCGGGGGTTGGCGCTCATCGTCAGGCCGCCAGCTGCTGGTCGTCGGCGTCCGCGTCGCTGCCCTTGCCGGACTTCGCCTTGCCGCCCTTGGCGTCCCCACCGCGCGCCGCGGGCGGGACCATGGCGGTCAGGCGCTCGCCGAGCAGGCGCGGCTGGCTGCCGGCCTGCACCGCGAGGAGCCCCTCCATGAGCAGCGTCTGGCGGTCGGCCTCGAGCTGCGCGAGCTTGCGGAGCTTCCCGCCGATCGGCAGCCACAGGAAGTTGGCGGTGAGCAGGCCCCAGAGCGTCGCGACGAACGCGCTCGCGATGAGCGGACCGAGCTCGTCGGGCTTCCCGAGGTTCGCGAGGACGTGGGTCAGCGACACCACGGTGCCGATGATGCCGACGGTGGGGGCGAAGCCGCCGAGGCCCATGAAGAACGAGCTGGCCGACCGGACCGGTGCGGCGTTCGACTCGATCTCGTCCTCGAGCAGGATCCGCAGCTCGTCGCCGTCCGTACCGTCCGCGATGTTCTGCAGCGCCTTCTTCATGAACGGGTCGTCGTGCTTGTCGGCCTCCTGCTCGAGTGCGAGCAGACCGTTCGCACGGGCCGTCTCGGCGAGCCCGACCACGTCGTCGATGACCGACTGCGGCGGGGTGACCCTGCCGGTGAACGCCTTCGGCACGGCCTTGAAGCTGGCGATGGCGTCCTTGAGGGTCGTGCTCGCGATGCCGCAACCGATCGTGGCGCCGAACACGAGCAGCATCGGTGCCGGCAGGAACAGCCCCGCGAGCTCGACGTGCTCCATCTCGACCATGCCGAACAGGGCGCCGAAGGCGAGCAGGATCCCGATGATCGTCGCGATGTCCACGTCAGCGCCCCCCGTCCTGCGTGCGGGGTGCCCGGTCGGTGGACACGGCGTGGATCGGGGCGACCGGTGCCAGCGTCGGCTGCGGGCCGGTGGCGTTCCGCGCGGCGGTGTCCGTGCCGTAGGCCATGCCGACGATGCGTGCCCGGTACGCGGCGATCAGGTCGATGACGTCGGCCAGGGACTCGCGGACGATGTACTTGGCGCCGTCGACCATGATGAGCGTCGTGTCCGGCGTCTCCTGGATGCGCTCCACGAGATCGGGGTTGACAGCGAATCCGCTGCCGTTGAGTCGTGTGACGACGATCATGGCCCGTCCTGGTTCTCGATCGTCCCGCCGCCGTCCGTGGGGCGGGATGCTGCCCGTCCGTGGGCTGCACCGAGGACTATCGGCGGGCCGGGGCCCGTCGTTAGGCGTGACCTGCCGACGCCGGATTCCGGATCCACTGCATCCGATCGGCTCCTTCCGCCGGTAGTGCCGGTGTGACGTCGACGACGACGTCGTCCGTACCGGCCCGAACGGGCCAGAAGGAGACCCGACATGCGCAAGACACTCGCTACCGGCCTCGCCGCCGGTGTGCTGCTCGCCGCTGCTGCGGCCGCGGTCCCGGCCGCTGCCTCCGCCGCCACCGGGGACGCGACGCTCTCCGTCCTGCACGCCGTCCCGGACGTCACGGTCGACGTCTACCTGGACGGGAAGCGCGCCCTCGACGACTTCACGCCGGGGACCCTCGCCGGCCCGATGATGGTCCCGGCGGGCGCCCACCAGCTCGCGATCACCGCCTCGGACGCAGCCGATGCGTCAGAACCGGTCATCGGCCCCGTGGACGTCACGCTCGACGCCGGCGGGAACTACACCGCCGTCGCGCACGACGACACCAGTGGGAAGCCCACCGCCACGCTCTTCACCAACGACGTCTCGGCCACGCCGGCCGGACAGGGCCGCCTGATCGTCCGGCACGTCGCCGCTGCGCCGGCGGTGGACGTCCTCGCCGGTGGCGAGGCCGTCGTCAGCAACCTGTCGAACCCCGACGAGCAGGCACTCGAGCTCCCCGCCGGCACCGTCTCGGCATCCGTCGCCGCCACCGGCACGACCGACCCGGTGATCGGTCCGGCCGACGTCGCGGTCACCGCCGGCGCCGACACGATCGTGTACGCCTGGGGCAGCCTGGACGACCAGAACCTGGCGCTCGCCACCCAGACGATCTCGGACCTCGGCGGCACGCCGAACGGGGTCCCCGCGGGCAACGCCGGACTCGTCGCGACGAACCGGACCGACACCGTCGGGATCGTCGGCGGGACGACAGCAGCCCTCGCGGCTGCGGTCGCGATCGGCGCGGTGGTGCTCCGGCGCCGCCGCACCGTGACCGGGGACCAGCGGCAGGACTCGGGTCACTGACCGTGCCGTCCCCGGTCCGGACCACCGCGGCGGCGCTCGTCGTCGCCGCGGTGGCCGCGACCATCCTGACCGGGTGCTCGTCGGGCGGCTCCCCCACCCCCGACGGGCACCCCTCGACCGCGATCGTCACCGGTCCGTCGTCGACGCCGACCCCGGTGCCGTCGGCGTTCTCGACCGCGGTGCCGCAGGTCCGCGCCACGGTCCCGCCGGCCGTCCGGGTCCCCGCTCCGTCCCGGATCGCCGTCGACTGGGCCGGGGTGCGGGCCGAGGTCCGTCCCGAGGGCGTCGACGACCGGGGCGCGATGTCCCTGCCGTCCGATCCGGCCGTCGCCGGCTGGTACCGGTACGGCGCAGCACCGGCGTCGACCACGGGGACCGTCGTGATCGCCGCCCACGTCGACGCCGTCGGCTACGGCGTCGGGCCGTTCGCCCATCTCCGGGACGTCCCCGCCGGCACGACCGTCACCCTGACCGACACGGCCGGTGACCGGACCCGGTGGCGGATCGACTCGGTCGCCCTCGTCGCCAAACGCGGCCTCCCGTGGGCCTCGGTCTTCCGGACCGACGGGCCGCGACGGCTCGTCCTGGTCTCCTGCGGCGGCGTGTTCGACGAGTCCACCCACCACTACGAGAGCAACCTCATCATCAGCGCGACGCCCGCCTGACCGGACCGAGCACGTCCGCCGTACGATCGGGTCACGGTCGACGACGACCACGCCAGCGACAGGATCCAGTGACGACCACCCTCCCGGACGACAGCGAGCTCTCCGACGCGTTCAGCGCCGGGAGCGGGGACGCGCTGCGTGCCGTCTACGACCGGTGGTCCCCGCTCGTCTACTCGTTGGCGCTCCGCGCGCTGGGCGACCAGTCGGCAGCAGAGGACGTGACGCAACAGGTCTTCGTCAAGGCCTGGCGTCGGAGTGCCAGCTACGACCCGGGGCGGGCCCCGCTCGGCGCCTGGCTCGTCGGGATCACCCGGAACTGCATCGCGGACGCCTTCGCGGAACGGACACGGCACGCCAGGACCACCGACCCGAGCGTCGTCGAGGAGACCGCGGCGGCACCGGAGTCCGAGTTCGACCTGGCCGAACGCGCACTGGTCGCGGGCGAGCTCGACCGGCTCGACGACGTGCCACGCCGGGTCATGCGCTTGGCGTTCTACGACGAGCTGAGCCATCGTGAGATCGCCGAACGGCTCGGACTCCCCCTCGGCACCGTCAAGAGTCACATCCACCGAAGTCTGGCTCGGCTCCGAACACGTCTCGAGGTGATCGAATGAAGCACGTCGACGACGAGACGCTCGCCATGCTCGCGGTCTCCGGTGTCGTGGCCGACGACGCCGTGACGGAGCACCTCGCTGCCTGCGCCCGGTGCCGCGACGAGGTCGCGGACCTGCAGCGCGTCGCCGCCGTGACGCGGTCGTCCTCCCACGTCCGGCTCGACGCGCCCCCGGAGGCGGTCTGGGACCGCATCGCCGCCGAGGTCCGGGACGGTCCGCCGCGCGACCTCCCGGCGGAGTCACCCGCACCGGTCGCGGTCACCGGAGCGGGCCGCCCAGGAGGAACGACCCGCCCCCGCGGACGGGTCACCCCCGGTGGGCCCCGCGTCCACCGCCGTCGGCGCGTCCTCCTGACCGTCGCGGCCGTCGTCGGGGCGTTCGCGATCGTGCTCGGGATCGGCGTGGCGACCGGTGCCCTGCCCGGGCTCCCCGGCTCGGCGTCCGAGACCGTGCTCGCACGGGCGGAGCTCGACGCGCTGCCCGGATGGTCCGGGGCCGGTGGCACCGCCGAGCTGGAGCGGGACCGCGACGGGCGGCTCTCGCTCGTGGTCGACCTGCGCGGCGGCACCGGACGAACGGGTACCGGTGCCCTGCGCGAGGTCTGGATGATGCGCTCCGACCTCGACGGGCTCGTCAGCGTCGGGTTCCTCGACGGCGACCGCGGGCGGTTCACGGTCCCGTCGGGCATGGACACCGCACGCTTCCCGGTCGTCGACGTCTCGGCCGAGGCGGACGACGGTGACCCGGCGCACTCGGGCGACTCGATCGTGCGCGGCCGGCTCGCACGCCCCTGACCGAGGGCGTGCGCAGTAGCCTGACGCCGTGATCACCCCCGAGGACCTGCTCGTGGGCCCCCGAGGCCGACGCTTCTGCTTCGAGCTCCTCGGACACGCGGCCGACGAGTCGTCCGAGGTCGTCCGCGCACTCGAGGCGGTCATCGACACGGTCGACCCGCGGTCGATCGACACCACGCAGGTCCTCCGCGCGCTCGCGGACACGGCCGACGCCGCGATGTCCTGGCAGGAGCCGGACGCGACCGACGTCCTGCTCGCCCGGTCCGAGTTCGCCCCGGCGCTCACCCGGCTCGCGAGCACCTGGGCGTCCCTCCCCGCGGTGACCGCCGTCGTCGAACCGCCCGGAGCGGTGACGCAGTGGAGCACGGTCTTCGACGGCGAGCACGGGCGGCACCCCGACCGCGGCGCCGGTCCGGGAGCAGCAGCCCGGAGCCTCACTGCGTGGCACCGCGCACTGATGACCGAGGTGGCCGCAGTGCGGCCCCGCGATCGTCGTCGCCCGGCCGCGGCGAACGTGAGCGGCTCCTGGTGGTCGACACCACCGCCCGAGCTCGTCACCACCACCGCCGCCGTCGGGACCCTCGGCCCGATCGGGCTCTGGGCCGTGGAGGACGGGCTCGGCTGGGAGCGTGCCACCGTCGCGCCGATCCACCCGTCACCGGACGTCCGCGTCCTGGTGGTCGACTCCGCGGAGGACTGGGGTGCGCTCTGCCGCCGGTGGTCCGTCGACGTGAGCGACACGACGCGCCGGCACGACTGGTACCGCACCACCGGCCGCGACGGACGGTGGCTGACACCGGACTGGTCCGCGCTCGCCGAGACCCACGACGCCGTCCACGTGACGGTGCGCGCGTGGCTCCGCGCAGCCGGCACCGCGATCCCGGTCGACCCCGACACCGCGAGCGTCACCGCCGGGTGGACGCCGGACACCACCGTGTGGCTGCGCGACCCGCAACCGGTGGTCGACGACGACGCCGCGACGGTCTGGACCTTCGACGGCGACGCGCTCCGCTGGACGACAGCTGACGACGAAGTTCTCACGGACGGTGTATTCCCGACCCGATCCTGAGAAGCCTGGGCGTTGTCCCCCGTGATTTATCTCATGAGCGTGTTAGCGTGCCCCTCATGACCGACACCACCATCGTCGCTCCCCCGACCACCCCGGCCCCGCTCCGCGAGGTCGGCGCCCTCATCCGGGGCGCCCGCAAGGGTCGCAGCATGACCCAGGCCCAGCTCGCCGAACGCGTCGGCACGAGCCAGAGTGCCATCAACCGCATCGAGCAGGGCGGGCAGAACCTGTCCCTCGAGATGCTCACCCGCATCAGCGACGCCCTCGACCAGCAGATCGTCTCGATCGGCGGCGCCCCGCAGCGTGCACACCTCCGCGTGCAGGGCGGCCGCAAGCTCAGCGGCTCGATCGCGGTGAACTCGAGCAAGAACGCCGCCGTGGCGCTCCTGTGCGCCTCGTTGCTGAACCGTGGCGTGACCCGCCTGCACAAGGTCGCGCGCATCGTCGAGGTCGACCGCATCATCGACGTGCTCCGCAGCCTCGGTGCGACCGTCACCTGGTCCGAGGACGGCGAGACCCTCGAGATCGTCGCCCCGTCGGACCTCCGTCTCGACGCGATCGACGCCGATGCCGCCCGCCGGACCCGCAGCGTCCTCATGTTCCTCGGTCCGCTCAGCGGCCGCTACGAGTCCTTCCGCCTGCCGTACGCCGGCGGCTGCGACCTCGGCACCCGCACGGTCGAGCCGCACCTCATCGCCCTGCGCCCGTTCGGCGTCGACGTCGAGGCGACGTCGGGCTGGTACGAGGTCGACGTGGCGAACACCGAGGTCCCGACGAAGTCGGTCGTCCTCACCGAGCGCGGCGACACCGTCACCGAGAACGCGATCCTGGCAGCGGCCGCCCGCGACGGCGAGACCGTCATCCGCAACGCCAGCCCGAACTACATGGTGCAGGACCTCTGCTTCTTCCTCGAGCTCCTCGGGGTGGAGATCGAGGGCATCGGCACCACCACGCTCCGGATCACCGGCAAGAGCCGCATCGACGAGGTCGTGGACTACTGGCCGAGCGAGGACCCGGTCGAGGCGATGAGCCTGCTGACCGCCGGCATCGTCACCGACTCCACGCTCACCGTCACGCGCGCACCGATCGAGTTCCTCGAGATCGAGCTCGCGACCCTGGCCGAGATGGGCCTGCGCTTCGACGTCACCGACGAGTACCCCGCCGCGAACGGTCGCACCCGCCTGGTCGACATCACGGTGCACCCGTCCGAGCTGCACGCGCCGATCGACAAGATCCACGCGATGCCGTTCCCCGGCCTGAACATCGACAACCTGCCGTTCTTCGTGGTCATCGCCGCGATGGCGGAGGGCACCACGCTCGTGCACGACTGGGTCTACGAGGGCCGCGCGATCCACCTGCTCGACCTCACCCGCCTGGGCGCGAGCGTGACCCTGCGCGACCCGCACCGGCTCGACGTGACCGGCCCGACGCACTTCTCGGGTGCCGAGGTCAGCTGCCCGCCGGCCCTCCGCCCCGCCGTGGTCATCCTGCTGGCGATGCTCGCGGCCAAGGGCGAGAGCGTCCTGCGCAACGTCGGCATCATCGCCCGCGGCTACGAGCAGCTGCAGGAACGGCTCAACTCGCTCGGCGCGTCCATCGAGACGTTCCACGACTGACCGCACCGGAGGCCGCACCCGGCCGCCTGCCGACGTGACCCGACGGCCCGTCCCCGCAAGTGGGGACGGGCCGTCACCGTCCCGGGTGAAACGAGCCGTTCCTCCAGGCCGATGCCCAGGAGCGCTCCACTGCCCACCCAGGCCGACGGTGCTGGATGGGCTGATGGCCACGAGATCGCTCCTGACCGTCCCCCTGCTCACCACCGTTGCAGCCGCCGCCCTGGCGTGGTTCGTGCTCGGTCCGGCCGCCGCGCTCGCGTTCGTCGCGCTCGCGCTCCTCGAGATCGCGATGGCGGCCGACTCGTCGGTCCCGATGGCCGGCATCGCGTCGCGCCTGCACTCCCCCGCACGGCGGCTGTTCCTGTCGCTCGGCATCGTCGCTGGTGTCCTCGCGATGCGGCTGCTGCTCCCACCGGCCGCGGTGGCGGTCGGCGACGCGACCGACCCGGCGAGCTCGGTGGGCGAGGCCGTGTTCGCACCGGGCTCGTTCTCGGCGCACCTCGCCGAGGTGCGGCCGGCCCTCGCCGCCTTCGGCGCCGCGTTCATCTGGCTCGTGTTCGCCGAGTACCTCTTCAACACGGACCGCGCGTCGCGTCGGTCCTGGCTGGGCCGACTGGAGGCGCGGCTCGCCCGGGTCGCCCGCCCTCGCGTCTGGTCGCTGGTCACCGCCGGCGCCGGGGTGCTGCTGACCTCGGTGCTCGTGGGGGTCGACGCCGGGTGGTCCCCGCCGACGCTGCTGCCGGTGGTCCTCGGCGGGACGATCGGCATCGGCGCGTACCTCGGGTCGAAGCGGATCGCGGCGTGGGCGCTCCGGAGCACGGACGGGACCGACACGGCGTCGATCGGGACCGGGAGCGGCGCCTGGCGGATCCACGCCTACGCCTCGACGGTCGTCTTCGAACGCGGGCTCGTGGTGTTCATGCTGTTCGAGATCCTCGACGGGGTCTACAGCCTGTCCGGCTCCGGTGTGCTCGGCGGTGACGGGCTCGGGGCGCTCGAACAGGCGGCCGTGGCGATCGCCGCGATCGGGGTCGGGGCGGTGTTCCTCGCGCGCCTGACCTCGCGGCTCGACGAGGCGTCGGGGCTGAAGCGGCTCCGGTACCTCAAGGCGGGGGCGGCGTACGTGCTGGGCATCCTCGCGGTGTTGCTGTGGACGAGCCTGCTCGTGCCGATCCCCGGCGTCGTCGTCGGGTGGTTCGGCAGCGTCGTGATCGGCCTGGCGCTCGCGACCTCGCTGCCGTGGGGTGCGTGGTGGCGCCGGGCGCGGCGGTCGTTGCCCGGTGGGGCGCGCGCCGCGCGGGGCTGAACGGTCCGCCCCGCGGCAGACCCGCGCCGTCGAGGACTCCTTGTGCGCGCGGAGCCGCACCGTCCCTCCTGTCCGGTGTCAGCCGCGACCGACGAACGGCATGGCGGTCGGCATGACCGTCAGGTTCGGCACGTTCGTGCCGGCCGGCATCCCGGCCATGTACGCGACCGCTCGGCCCGTTTCAGCGACGTCCATCGTCGGTTCGGAGCGGATCGAGCCGTCCGCCTGCATCGTCCCGTCCGCTGCGCCCGACCCCATCGTGGTGGCGGCGTTGCCGATGTCGAGCTGCCCGCAGGCGATGCCGAACGCCCGACCGTCGAGCTGCAGCTGCTTCGTCAGGCCGGCCACCGCGTGCTTGGCGACCGTGTAGGGCGCGGAGAGCGGACGCGGTGCGTGCGCGGAGATCGAGCCGTTGTTGATGATGCGGCCGCCCTGCGGTGTCTGGGTCCGCATGATCCGGAACGCCTCGCGGGCGCAGAGGAACGAACCCGTGAGGGTCACGGCCAACACCTCGTCCCAGGTGTCGAGCGTGATCTCGTCGAACTGCGTCGCCGGCGCCCCGGTGCCGGCGTTGTTGAACAGGAGGTCGAGTCGGCCGAACCGCGCGACGGTCTCGTCGAAGAGCCGTCGGACGTCCGCCTCGACCGAGACGTCGGCGATGACCGGCACGATGCGCTCCGAGACGGCCGCGACCTCGTCGAGCGGGCCACGCCGCCGTCCGGCGACCACGACCGTCCACCCGTCGCCCGCCAGCGCGAGTGCGGCGGAGCGGCCGATCCCGCTGCCGCCGCCGGTCACGACGGCGATGCGGGAGTCACGCGCGGGGGCGGGGGTCGTGTCGTCGCTCATGGCGGCACGCTACCGCGGACGTCCGTCCCCGTGCGTCATGCGTCGACCACCCCGTCGGGCACCGGTGCGACCAGGCCCGCTCGCCGACGGAGGTCGAACGCGGCCGCGACCAGCTCTCGCGTGAGCGGGTGCCGTCCCGCGTCGAACAGCTGCTCGGCCGGACCGACGTCGACGATCCGCCCGGCGTCGAAGACCGCGATCCGGTCGGCGACGCGACGCACCACCGCGAGGTCGTGCGACACGAAGACGCACGTCGTCCCGGTGGTGCGCTGCAGGTCGAGGACGAGGTCGAGGATCCGCGCCTGCACGGACACGTCGAGCGCCGAGGTGGGCTCGTCGCACACGACCAACGGGACGGGACCGGCGAAGGCCCGGGCGATGGCGACGCGCTGCTTCTGTCCGCCGGAGAGCTGCGCCGGCCGGCGGTCGAGGACCTCGGCGTCGAGTCCGACCCGGGCGGCGAGGTCCTCGGCGCTGCCCTCGCCACCGAGCAGTCGGATCGCCCGGCCGAGCACCTGGCGGACGGTCCGCCTCGGGTTGAGCGACGCGTCGGCGTTCTGGAACACGACCTGCACGGGCGGGGTCCGTCGCCCGGGGCCGTCGCCCGCGGCGGAGGCAGCCGTGGTCACCGTGCCGTCGTACCGGACGAGACCGGCGAGGGCGCGCCCGAACGTGGTCTTGCCGGAGCCGGACTCCCCGACGACGCCGAGGACCTCGCCCCGGTGCAGGTCGAGGTCGATGCCGTCGAGGGCGACCGCACCGTCGTACTCCTTGCGGAGGCCGCGGACCGACACGAGCACGTCGTCCTCCGTGGTGCCGCGTGCGGCCTTGCCCGCGGTGATGTCCGGCAGCGCCTCGACGAGCTGCACCGTGTACGGCTCGGACGGCGCACCGAGCACCGTTCGGGCGGACCCCTCCTCGACGAGCACGCCGTGCCGGAGGACACCGACCCGCTCGCAGTGCGCGGCGACGAGCGGCAGGTTGTGGCTGATGAGGAGCGTGGCGAAGCCGGTCTCCTCGCGCAGTTCGTCGATCAGCGCCATGATCCCCGCCTCGACGGTGCTGTCGAGGCCGGTCGTGGGCTCGTCGAGCACGAGCAGCCGCGGCCGGGAGACCAGGGCCATCGCGATCGCGACGCGCTGCTGCTGCCCGCCGGACAGCTCGTGCGGGTACCGGACGCCGATCGTGTCCGGGTCGGGCAGGCCGACGCGGGTGAACGCCTCGACCGTGCCGGACTCGGCCTCGGCCCGCCCGGACCCGGTGGCGCGGAGCACCTCGGCGACCTGACGGCCGACGGGCATCGTCGGGTTCAGCGCGAGGCCCGGCTCCTGGTGCACGACCGCGACCACGTCACGCCGGAAGCGCCGGAGCCGTTCGCGGCGGAGCGTGGGGACGTCCGAACCGTCGACGACGATCGCCGCCGCCGAGACGTCGGCATCCGGACCGAGCGAGGCGGTGAGGGTCCCCGCCACCGTGCTCTTGCCGGAGCCGGACTCGCCGACGAGGCCGTACGACCCGCCCGCCTCGATCGTGAACGACACCCCGTCGACGACCCTGACACCGCGGTACGCGACGGTGAGTCCCTCGACCCGGACCAGCGGTTCGCTCACTCGGCGACCTCCTTGAGGTTGTCCGCGATGAGGTTCGCGGCGACGACGATCGACGCCACGGCGACGCCCGGGAAGACGACCGTCCACCAGGCGGCCTGCAGGTAGGCGCGATTCGCGTTGATGTCGAGGCCCCAGTCGGCGGCCGGAGGTTGCGACCCGAGGCCGAGGAAGGACAGCGACGCGGTGATGAAGATGGCGGCACCGAGGCTCAGGACGGCCTGCACGACGAACACCCCGACGACGTTCGGCAGGAGCTCGGTGAGCATCGCCCGGAGTGCGCTCTCGCCCTGGAGCCGGGCCGACTGCACGTAGGACTTGCCCATCTCGACGAGCACTGCGGCACGGACGATGCGCGCGATGCCCGGTGCGAAGAGCACGCCGACGATGAGCACGAGCGCCGGGGTCGAGACGCCGAACGCCCCCACGAGCACCACCAGGAAGATGAGGCTCGGCAGCGCGAGGAGCACGTCGAAGAACCGCATCAGGGCGGTGTCGACCCAGCCGCGGTGGAAGCCCGCGACGAGCCCGAGCGTGCCCCCGAGGACGGTCGCGAGCGCGGCACCGAACGGGCCGATCACGAGCGCCGGGCGGGCTCCGGCCGCGACCCGGGCGAAGACGTCGCGCCCGAGCGAGTCGGTGCCGAACCAGTGCGCCGCACTCGGCGCCTGCAGGAGTTCCCCGGTCTTCGCGAACGGCTGCAACCCGAGCGCGTGCCACCCGACGGCGAGGACAACCCACCAGACGAGGACCGCGACCGAGACCAGGAACGTCGGGCGACGCAGCAGCGCGCGCCAGCCACGGCGGGCACGGCGCGACCCGACGGTCTGCTCCGGCCCGGTGACGACCGGGGCGTCGGTGGCGAGGGCTCCGGGGACGACGGCGGTCATGCGGTGACCCGCCGTTCGAACCGGATCCGGGGGTCCACCACGACGAACAGGAGGTCGGTGAGCAGCAGCGCGCCGAGGGACAGCGCTCCGGCGAGCATCACGCCGCTCTCGAGCAGGAGCGCGTCCTTCCGCTCGGCGGCCGACACGAGCAGCGCGCCGAGCCCCGGGTACGAGAAGAGCGTCTCGACGATCACGCTCCCGCCGAGCAGGGTGCCGAGGTAGATCCCGAGCACCGAGAACGTCGGGATGAGCGCGTTGCGGACGACGTGCCGCCGGACGATCTGACCGGTCGTCAGCCCCTTCAGCACCGCGGTCCGGTGGAACTGCGACCGGATCGTCTCGATGACGCCGGCCCGCACCATCCGGGTCAGGACGGCGAGGTACGCCAGGGCCAGCACGACCGCCGGCAGGGTGAGCACCCGGAGCCGCTCGCCGAACCCCGCGTCGAGCGCCCCGGACGCCTGCACGGGCACGACGCGGAGCCAGACCGCGAAGACCAGCAGCAGGACGATCCCGACCACGAACTCCGGGATCGCGGAGACGGTCAGCAGGCCCACCGTCACGGCACGGTCCGACCTGCGCCCCTGTCGGTAGGCCTGCACGGCGCCGAGCACGAGGGCGACCGGCACCATGATGACGAAGGCGTACGCGCCGAGCAGGAGCGAGTTGCCGAGCCGTCCGAGCACCAGGTCCCGCACCGGCTCGGAGTACACGAAGCTCGTGCCCCAGTCGCCGGTCACGAACCCGCCGATCCAGTGCAGGTACCGGCTCACGAGGGAGCCGTCGAGTCCGTGGTCGACGTTCCAGGCCTGCACCTGCGCCGCCGTCGCGTACTGCCCGAGCGCGTTCCGACCGGGGTCCCCCGGGACGACCTGGACCAGCCAGAACGTGAGGATCGAGACCACGACCAGGACGAGCGGGATCTGGACGACCCGCTGGCCGACGAGGGACAGCAGACGACGACGGCGCGCGGTGCTCATGACGAGGTGACCCCGATCCCGCGGAAGTCGAACCCGCCCGGGAAGTCCTGCCCGGACCGGAAGGTCCCCGTCACGCGCTTCTGCAGCAGGATGCTGCTCGACGCGAACGCCGGCACGATCACCGGCAGGTCCGTCCACTCGATCGTCGCGATCCGGTCGGCGAGGTCCTGCCGCTCGGACTCCGACGTGGTCGACTCGTACTGGTCGACGAGGGTCTCGAGCTCCGGGTTCGAGTACTTCGACGCGTTCCAGGCGGCGCCGGACCGGTAGATCAGGTCGACGTACTGGGCCGGCAGTCGCTGCGCCCAGTTCGTGATCGTCACCGGGGCGTTGAGCCACGGCGTGTCGGCTCCGTCGGCGTAGTACTGCGCGCTCGTGAGGACCTTGAGCGTGACGTCGAACCCGCCGACGGCCTCGAGCTGCTGCTGCACCACCTGCGCGAGCGCCTTCTCGGCGTCGAGCGTGGTGATCTCGAACGACACGGTCTTGCCGCCGAGGAGCTCCCGCACCTTCGCCGCGTCCTGCGACCGCTGCTCGAGGCCCTTCGGCTGGATCGCGGAACTCGGGAAGAACGTGGTGTCGTTGCCGACCTCGGCGTTCCCGCCGTAGACCGTCTTGACGATCTCCTTCCGGTCGAGCGCCAGGGCGAACGCCTCGCGGACGTCCGGGTCGTCGAACGGCGCCTTGGTCACGTCGAGGAAGATGCCGTCGAACTTGTTGTAGTACGGCTTGGTCTCGTTGTAGTCGGAGGCCTGCAGCGTCGAGGTCGCGGTCGGGCTCGACGCGATCTGGTCGATCTCGCCGCTCTGGAAGGCCAGCAGCTGTGCCTGGTCGTCGGCGTAGAACTTCACGTCGACCTTCTCGAGGTCGACGTCCTTCGCGTCCCAGTAATCGGGGTTCTTCGTGAACGTCGCGCCCTGTCCGGCGGAGTACTTCGACAGCACGAACTGGCCGGCACCGACGGGCTGCTTCGCCCAGTTCGTCGATGCTGTGAAGCCAGCGGGCTGGATCGTCGTGTTCGAGCCGGTGAGCAGGTAGGGGAAGTCCGCGTAGGGCTTGTCGAGCGTGAACTCCACGGCGGAGTCGCCGTCCGCGGCGACGGAGCCGAGGATGCCCTCGAAGCTCGACTTGCCGGGCGACTGGCTGTCCGTGCCGATGATCGAGTCGAACGTCGCGACGACGTCCTTGCTCGTGAGGGCGGCGCCGTCCGAGAACTTCAGGCCGTCGCGCAGGGTGACGGTCCAGGTGCGCCCGTCGGACGAGGCCTTCCAGGAGTCGGCGAGCCGGCCCTCGAGCTTGCCCTGCGCGTCCTGGCTGAGGAGTCCCTCGGATGCCAGCCCGACGATGAACATCGCGTTGTAGTCGGACGTGGTGAGGGGGTTGATGGTGCTGTCGGGCTCCTGGAGGCCGAGCGTGTAGGTGCCGGCGTCCGACGAGCCGGACGAGGCGTCGCCGCCGGACGAGCACGCGGCGAGGGTGAGGGCGAGGGCGGACGCGGTGGCCGCGAGGGCGAGGCGCTTGAGGCGACGCCGCCGCGACGTGAGGTCGACGGTCATGGTTGGCTCCTGGGGTTCGGGGTGCAGGGGGTGGTGCGGTCAGCGGTGCGCACGGTCGGGCACGCGGGGGTGTCCGAACCGCTCGCGCAGGGTGAGGTCGTCGTACGTGGTGGCGGTCCGGCCGCGGCGCTGCAGCTCGGGCACGACGTGGTCGACGAAGCGGTCGATGCCACCCGGCAGGTACGGGAACTGCACGATGAAGCCGTCCGCTCCGCCGTCGTCCGCGAGTTCCTCGAGCCGGTCGGCGATCTCCGGCCCGGTGCCGGTGAGCAGGCTCCGCCGGTACGACCACGAGTAGACGTCGCGGGGCGTCGCCGGCCCGTCCGCGAGCAGGCGCTCGACCGCGGGCTTCGGCGACCGGGTCTCGTTCGAGGTGTCGAACTCCTCGGCGTAGTCGAACGGCACGTCGACGTCGCGCCCGGACAGGTCCTGGCCGAGCTGGTGCGACACGTCCTCGAGGATGAGCGCGTCCGGGGTGAGCGCCAGGATCGCGTCCGCCTCGGCCCGGGCGTCGGCGGCGGTCTCCCCCACGACCGGCATGACCGAGGGCATGATCTTCACGGCGTCGGCAGCGCGACCGTGCCGGACTGCCCGGGCGCGCAGGTCGTCGACGAACCGACGGACGTCGGCCGCGGACCCACCCCGCGTGAACACGGCGTCCGCGGTGTCGGCGGCGAGCTCGAGGCCGGACTCGGAGCCGCCGGCCTGGAACAGCAGCGGGTGGCCCTGCGGCGGCCGGGCGATGTTGAGCGGACCGCGCACCCGGAAGAACTCCCCGTCGTGGTCGAGCCGGTGCAGCCCGTCCCGGTCGGCGAAGATCCCGGACGCGGCGTCCGCACGGATCGCGTCGTCGTCCCAGCTGTCGAGCAGACCGTGGACGACGTCGACGAACTCGCGGCCGCGCTCGTACCGGCGGGAGTGGTCGATGTGCGCGTCGCCGCCGAAGTTCCGGGCCTCTTCGTCGTATCGGCTCGTGACGAGGTTCCACGCCGCGCGGCCCCGGCTGATGTGGTCGAGGGAGGCGATCGTCCGCGCCACGTGGTACGGCTCGTTGTAGGTGGTCGAGACCGTCGCCGCGAGCCCGATGCGGCTGGTCACCTGGGACAGCGCCGCGAGCAGGGTGAACGGCTCCGGGCGGAGCGCGCCGTAGTGGTCGACGCCCGAGGGGTACCGGTCCCAGAAGTACAGGCCGTCCGCCAGGAACAGCGTGTCGAAGAACCCGCGCTCGGCGCTCTGCGCGATGTGGCGGTGGTGGCCGATCGTCAGGTGCTCGGTCGGCCGCGAGGACGGGTGCCGCCAGCCGGTGACGTGTGCGCCGCCGGGGTGGAAGGCGAACGCACCGAGCAGGATCCGGTCGCTCATGCCGAGACCTCCGCCGTCCGGAGCGTGCTCGCCGGTCGCGCCAGCCCGAGGTGCTCGCGCAGGGTGTCCCCGCGGTACGTGCGGTCGTACACGCCGCGGCGTTCGAGCTCCGGCACCACCTGGTCGACGAACCGGTCCACGCTCACCGGGATCGACGAGAACGCGAGCATGAAGCCGTCCGCGGCGTCCTGCTCGTAGCGCTCGGTCAGCCAGTCCGCGATCTGCTCGGGTGTCCCGGGCAGGAACCGGCGCCGCAGGATCGTCCGGTAGACCTCGCGCAGCGTCGTGGCGTCCGCGGCGATGCGTCGGATCGACTCGAACACCGACTTCGACTGGGTGATCGACGACTCGTCGAAGACGTGCTCGAACGGCGCGTCGAGCGGCCGGTCGGACAGGTCGGTCTGCAGGTAGTGCGAGAGCAGGTCGAGCGAGACGCGGTCCGGCGTGAGCTCCTCGATCTCGTCGAGCTGGCGCAGCGCGTCCGCCTCGGTGTCGCCGATGACGGGCGACACGGCCGGCAGGATGAGCATCGACGACGGGTCGCGGCCGTTGTCGACGGCTCGGCGCTTGTAGTCGGCGTACAGCGCCTGCGCGTCGGCGAGCTCGTCCTGCCAGAGCGTGAACACGCCCTCGGCCTTCGCCCCCGCCAGCGCTCGGCCGGCCTCGGACGCGCCGGCCTGGAACAGCACCGGGTGTGCCTGGGGCGGACGGGCGATGTTGAGGGGTCCCCGCACCCGGAAGAACTCCCCCTGGTGGTCGAGGACGTGCAGGCCCTCGCGCTTGGCGAAGTACCCGGACTGCTTGTCGTGCAGGAAGGCGTCGTCGTCCCAGCTGTCCCAGAGTCCCTGCACGACGTCGACGAACTCGGCCCCGCGCCGGTAGCGCACCGCGTGGTCGAGGTTGGCGTCGCGCCCGAAGTTCCACGCCTCTTCGTCGGAGGCGCTCGTGACGAGGTTCCACGCGGCGCGGCCCTCGCTGAGGTGGTCGAGCGAGGCGAGCTTCCGGGCGACGTGGTACGGCTCGTTGTACGTCGTCGACACCGTGGCGGCGAGTCCGATGTGCTCGGTCCGTTGCGACAGCGCGCCGAGCAGCGTGAAGGGCTCGGTGCGGATGTTCACGACGTGGTCGATGCCGGAGTCGAACCGGTCCCAGACGTAGAGCTCGTCGGCGATGAAGAGCGTCGCGAACCCGCCGCGCTCGAGCGTCTGGGCGAACCGGACGTAGTACTCCACGTCGAGGTACTGCTCCGGTTCGCTGCCGGGCAGCCGCCAGCTCGTGACGTGTTCACCGCCCGGGTAGAAGACCATCCCGCCCAGCACGAGGCCGCCGTCGCGCGTCATGCCGTCACCGCCTCTCGTGTCCGTGCCGGTGCGACCGGCCCCACCGTCGCCCCGATGCGTGGCGCGACGTCCTCCGCGAAGAGCGCGAGGGCCTCGCGCCGACGCTCCTGGTCGGCGTAGCCGTGCTCGACCTGCACGTTGAGCTGCGTGGCGTACCGGGAGTACGGCTTCGACAGGATCGACTCGGCGATGTCCTCGGCGGTGCCGTAGTGCAGGTTCAGCGACGCGGCCTTCTCGGCCAGGGTCGACGCCGGGGGCAGGAACGACTCGCCCCACGCGTACTTCGCCTCGATGCCGGCACGGGCCTCGCGCAGCGCCGTGGCACGGTCACGGGCCGGGTAGATCGCGGTGGAGAGCGCCACCCGCGGCACCGCGCCGTCGGGCAGCGCGTCGAGGTAGGCGGCGGCGGTGACCTCGGCCGGTACCGTCTGGGTGGTGCCGACCAGGACCCCGTGTCCCCGGGTGGCGGCGATCGCAGCGCTGCCGGCGGTGAGGGTGGCGTCCCAGAGCCGGTCCAGCAGTGCGCTGCCGTCCGGGTTCAGTCGGGCGCTGCCGGTCCCGAGCGGCTCCCCGCGGAGCGCACCGAGCAGCGTGTCGAGCTGGGCGTCGAAGGCCGCCCGACGTGCCTCGTGCTCGGCGTGGGCGAGGTCCGGCGCGAAGACGTCGAGCGTCTCCGGGCCGCCGCCGTTCGCGACGCCGAGCTCGACCCGGCCGTCGCTGAGCGCGTCGAGCACCGCGGCGTCCTCGGCGACGCGGACCGGGTCCTCGTGCGGGAGCGTCACCGCACCGAGTCCGAGCCGCAGGGTCGAGGTGCGCTCGGCGAGGGCGGCGAAGAAGACGAACGGTGACGGCAGCCCGCCGCGGGTCGGGTCGTCGTCGTGCCGGAAGTGGAACTGCCGGACCCACGCGCTCTCGTACCCGAGTCGTTCCGCGGCGGCGAACAGGTCCAGCTCGTCGCGGTACGCCCGGCTCGCCGGCGGCGCTTCCGTCCCGTGCGAGAACACCGCGATCCGCAGTGGCACCGAAGCCACGCGGGCGGCCCGTTCGACGTGCGTCATGGAACACTCCCTCGTCAGTGGAGTGATGCAAACACGCACCACCGACGGTCCACGAGCGGCGACGTAACGGAGCGTTGCGCGACGTCACACAACGTAGGAGTGCGCACCGACCGCGTCCGAGGAGCATGATCGCCCCGTGCCGCAGCCCGCCGAATCCGACACCCTCCGCCGTCGTCACCCCGCCCTGCCGGACCACCTCACGTGGGAGCCGAGCAGCCGCTGGGTCCGCGCGGTCGTCGACGGCCTGACGGTCGTCGACACCCGTGCGCCGATCCTCGTGTGGGAGGCCGGCCACAAGGTCCCCGAGTACGGGATCCCGCGAGCCGACGTCCGCACCGACCTCCTGTCGCCGGCGGACGACGCACCCGCACCGGGTCGGTCCTGGCGCCCGGTCCGACCGGCCCGACGCTGGTACCACCTCCGGCTCCCCGACCGCGTCGTCCCGCACGTCGCCTGGTCGTGGGACGACGACGGCCTCGACGGGTGGCTCGGCGTCACGTGGACCCCCGGGGTCCTGGACGCCTGGTACGAGGAGGACGAGCGCGTCATCACCCATCCCCGCGACCCGCACAACCGGGTGGACGCGCTCCCGAGCAGCCGGCACGTCGTGGTCCGCGACGGCGACCGGGTGGTCGCCGACTCCCGTTCGCCCGTCGCCGTCTACGAGACCGGCCTGCCGACGCGCTGGTACCTGCCCCGCGAGGACGTCCGGTTCGACGAGCTCGTCGCCACCGACACCGTCAGCGAGTGCCCGTACAAGGGCCACGCGACCGCGTACTGGGGAGTCCGGCGCGCGGACGGCACCGTCGAGGACGTCGCGTGGTCCTACCCGGACCCCTTCCCCGCGGTCGCCGCCGTGCGCGACCGCGTCGCGTTCTGGGGTGAGCGGGTGGTCGTCGAGGTGGACGGCGTCCGCGCGTCGTCCGCGGTGGACCTGCGCGTCTGACGGACTGGAGGCGCGGGTCGGGCCCGACCCGCGCCTCCCGTCCGGCACTGGTCGCGACCACCGCCCGGCGCGCGTGTGCGCTGTCAGCGCCCACCGCGTTGACTGGGGTGTCGGTCGATCGAGGAGTGCGTGTGCTGGGACCTGAACTGGTGGTCGTGCTCGGCCTCGCCATCGCCCTGACGGCGGGCATCGCCGACCGCATCCGGGTCGCCCCGCCGGTGCTGCTGCTCGTCTTCGGCGCGCTGCTCGCCCTCGTGCCCGAGTTCGCGGGTGTGCAGCTCCCCGCCGACGCCGTCCTGCTGCTCTTCCTGCCGGCGCTGCTGTACTGGGAGAGCCTGACGACGTCCCTGCGCGAGATCCGGAAGAACCTGCGCGGCATCGTCCTGATGGGCACGCTGCTCGTCGTGGTCACGGCCGGGGCCGTCGCCGTCCTGCTCCACCTGCTCGGCCTGCCGTGGGGCCCGGCCTGGGTGCTCGGTGCCGCCGTGGCACCGACGGACGCCACGGCCGTCGGGGTGCTCACGAAGATGCTGCCGCGCCGGAACGTCACGGTGCTGCGTGCCGAGAGCCTCGTCAACGACGGCACCACGCTCGTGGTCTACGGGATCGCCGTCGCGGTCACGGTCGGCACGCAGGAGCTCACGTTCTGGGGTGTCTCGGGCATGCTCGCGCTGTCCTACCTCGGCGGCGTGGCAGCCGGGCTGGTCGCGGCGTGGCTCGGCACGCAGGTGCTCCGGCGCGTCGACACGGTCGTCCTCGAGAACCTGGTGACGCTCCTCGTGCCGTTCGTCGCGTTCCTCGGTGCCGAGGCGATCGGGGCCTCCGGCGTCCTCGCGGTCGTGGCCGCCGGCATCGTGGTGAGCCAGGTCGGTCCGAAGCTCGACCGCGCCGAGACCCGTCAGCAGGTCCGTGCGTTCTGGTCGTTCCTGACGTTCCTGCTGAACGGCGCGCTGTTCGTGCTCGTCGGCATCGAGGCGATGGTCGCCGCCCGTGCGCTGGAGCCCGCCGAGCTCCTGCGCGCCACCGGCGTGATCGCCGCGGTGTCGATCGCCCTCGTGCTCGTGCGGTTCGCGTTCCTCAACGCAGCCGGCGGCACGGTGTGGCTCGTCACCCGACGGTCCGGCGGAGCACCGCGCGAGGGCCACCGGGACCGGCTCGTCAGCGGCTTCGCCGGGTTCCGCGGGGCGGTGTCGCTCGCGATGGCCGTCGCCGTGCCCCGGACACTCGAGTCCGGCGCGGCGTTCCCCGACCGGGACCTCATCGTCTTCGTCACCGCCGGGGTCGTCGTCGTCACGATCGTCGGGCAGGCGCTGGTGCTGCCGGCCGTCCTCCGCCGGGCCGCGCTGCCCGAGGACGAGTCGGTCGGCGAGGAGCGCCGCTACGCCGAGCGCACCGCGATCGAGGAGGCGCTCGACGCACTCCCCCGCCTGGCCCGCTCGACCGGCGCGGACCGTGCGACCGTGGAGCGGGTGCGGAAGGACTACGAGGCGCACCTCGACGTCATCCAGGCCCGCGAGGAAGAGGACGACGACCACCCGGCCCTGCAACGGCACGACACCGCGGTCGCCCTCGAGCTCGCGCTGGTCCGGCACAAGGCCGCGACGCTCCTGCGGTTGCGGGACGCCGACGAGATCGACGACCTCGTGCTGCGGCAGGTGCGGTCGGGGTACGACGCGGAGGAGGCGCGGTTGAGCGGCACCACGACAGTCTGATCCCGAGCCGCCCGAGCCGGGTCGACGGGTTCCCCGACAGGGCATCCCCCACGCGTCGACGATCCACGACCATCGGAGACGTGCTCCGCCCCACTGCTCCGCGCCTCGCCCTGCTCCTCGCCGCGCTGGCGTTCTTCCTCATCACGCTCGACGTCCTGATCGTCACCGTCGCGCTGACCCGGATCGGCCGTGAGCTGGGCGGCAGCACCGCCGGTCTGCAGTGGGTGATCGACGCCTACACGCTGCTGTTCGCGTCGCTGCTGCTCTTCGCCGGCAACCTGTCCGAGCGGATCGGAGCGGGACGCGCGATCGGGTGGGGCACCGTCGGGTTCCTCGTCGCCTCCGCAGCCTGCGCACTGTCGCCCACGCTCGGCGCCCTGATCGCGGCACGTGCCGCCCAGGGAGCCGCGGCCGCGGTGATGCTCCCGGCGTCCATGGCGCTCGTCCGCGAGGGGTTCCCGGACGCCCGCGAACGGGCCCACGCCCTCGGGATCTGGGCGGTCGGCGGCGCTGTCGCGGGCGCGGTCGGTCCGCTGCTGGGCGGACTGCTCACCACGTTCGACTGGCGGCTCGTGTTCGCGATCAACCTGCCGGTGTGCGTCGCGATGCTCGTGCTGCGCTCGCGGCTGGCACCGTCGGTGACGCGGACGGCACGGTTCGACCCGCTCGGCCAGGCGCTCGCGCTCCTCACGCTGATCGGCCTCGTGTACGGCCTGATCGAGGGCGGGGCCGAGGGGTTCGACACGCCACCGGTGGTCGGAGCCCTCGTCGTCGCTGCGCTCGCCCTCGTCGGGTTCCTGATCGTCCAGGCGCGCGGTGCGCACCCGATGATGCCGCTCGACCTGTTCCGGTCGTCGAGCATGCGGATCGCCCTGGGCGTCGGGTTCGCGTTCATGGTCGGCAACTTCGGCAGCGTGTTCGTCCTCGGTCTCTTCCTCCAGCAGCACCTCGGCCTCACCCCGCTGGTCGCCGGCCTCGTGTTCCTGCCGTCGGCGGTGGGCAGCGTCGTCGGCAACGTCGTCAGCGGCACGCTCGCGAACCGGCTCGGCACGCGCGTCCCCGTCGTCGCGGGGCTGAGCTGCATGGTGGTCGGCCTGGTCGTCGGGATCGTCGCCGCGCCGACGGGATCGGTCGTCGCGGTCGCGGTCTGCTCGATCCTCACCGGCGTCGGCGGCTCCGTCGCGATGCCACCGGCGACCTCGATCGTCCTCGCGAGCGTCCCCGCCGACCGTGCGGGCACCGCCAGCGCCGTCTTCAACACGTTCCGTCAGGTGGGCGGGGCGGTCGCGATCGCGGTCTTCGGCGCGTTCCTGGCCGATCGGGCGCACTTCGTGACCGGGATGCAACTCGCCTTCGCCCTCGCGGGCGTCGTAATCCTCGCCGCCGCCGTCGCGGCGGCCCGCATCCGCAGTGCGTGAGGCACTGGTCGCCACCGCCTGACGGACGGGAGGCGCGGTGCCGGCCGGCACCGCGCCTCCCGTCCGTCAGGTCCTACGACTCGTCGGCAGCCGCCGGTTCCGAGGCGAGCGCCTTCCGACGCTGCGCGACCTGGACCGCGATCGCCACCGGGACCGCCGCGAGGGCGAGTCCCCGCAGCCACGGACGGTCGAAGACGTGGCCGGACGCGTGGTCGAGGGACACCGGACCGGGGCCGCCGAGGGCGAACATCGCCGCCGAGAAGCCGAGGAACGCCGGGAACTCGAACCCGCCGTCGGCGTTGAAGAAGCCGTTCGGAGTGTGCACGCTCGAGGCGACACCCATGGTCGTCGCGGCGCCCGCACCGGCGATCGGGGTGGCCAGGCCGAGCGCGAGGGCGGCACCGGAGCCGGCCTCGCCGATCCCGGCCAGGACGGCGTTGCGGCGGCCGGGCCGGAAGCCCATCTGGTGCATGCCCTGGGCGGTGCCATCGATCCCGCCGCCGCCGAACGCGCCGAAGAGCTTCTGGGAGCCGTGCGACACGAGGACGGCGCCGAGGGCGATGCGGAGCAGGGTCTTGGCGGTGACGGAAGCGGTCGTGGTGCGTGCGCTCATGCGTTCTCCCGGTGGTCGGTGGTCGGTGGTCGGTAGCGGTTCGCAGAACGTACGCCCCACCGGTCCGGTGTGGACCGGCGGGGCGTCCCGCGATGCGGCGGTCGTCAGCTGGTGAGCTGGCGTCGACCGCTCACGCGGACGATGACACCGGCGACGACGGCACCGACGATCGGGGCGACGATGAAGACCCAGAGCTGCGCGAGCGGTGTCGCCCCGCCGTAGACGGCGGCAGCGATCGAGCGCGCCGGGTTCACGCTGGTATTGCTGATCGGGATGCTCACGAGGTGGATCAGCGTCAGGGTGAGCCCGATCCCGAGCGGTGCGACCGCCTGGTACTCCTTCTTGGCGGTGATCGAGAGGATGACGGCGATGAAGACACCGGTCAGGACCGCCTCGGCGAGGAACACCGACCCGAGGCCGTACCCGCCGGGGCTCGCCGATCCGTACCCGTTCGAGGCGAAGCCCCCGTCACGAGCGGCCGCGAACGCCCCAGGCTTGCCGGAGAGCACCGCGGCGATGATGCTCGTCGCGGCGAGCCCACCGACGATCTGGGCCACGATGTAGCCGGCGACGTGGCGAGCATCGGTGCGGCCCGCGGCGAGCAGACCGAGTGTGACCGCGGGGTTGAAGTGGCCGCCGGAGATGTGCCCGACGGCCGAGATCCCCGCCACGAGCGTGAGACCGAACGCGAGGGCCACGCCGAGGTAGCCGACGCCCTGCTGGTTGTCCGTGGCACTCGGGACGTTCGCGGCGAACAGCGCGGTGCCGACGCCGCCGAGCACGAGCAGGAACGTGCCGAACAGCTCGGACGCGTACCGGGCCACCGGCGACCAGGCGGCCGCGTCCTCACGGCGCTGCTCGGACGTGGACTCGCTGACGGGTTCTTCCGCGGCGCGGTCGTGGTTGCGGTTCGCCATCGTGGTGTTCTCCGTTCGGTGCGGGTGTCGGTGTTCTGACGGGTCGTCGGTGTTCCGGCCGGTTGTCGGTGTCCTGACGGGGGTCAGTGGACGCGGGTCTTCTTGGCGAGGGTGGAGCGGGTGCCGCCGGTGAGGTGGACGAGGACGGGGATCTGCCGGCCGAGGGTGCGGTCCAGGACGGTGATGGCCTGGTCGACGGCGGTGAGGACGGTGACGGCGTCGCCGCCGCGGCGGACCGCGACGCGGATGCGTGCGGCGCGTTGCCGGCGGACGAGGTACGTGTCGACGCGGGAGCTGATGACGTCGCGGACGCCGTCGAGTTCGTGGTCGACGACGTCGCGGACGAGGGCGACGTTGACGGTGACCTGGTCGTCGCCGGAGCGTTCCCGGACGGCGACGGACGTGCCGCCCCCACCGCGGGTGAACACCCACACCAACGCCAGGACGATCACCACGGCGCAGGCCGCGACGATGATCCACAGCGACGACGCCGGCACGCTCAGCCGGTTCGGGAGCGTCGCGTAGGGTTCGACGGCGTCGCGGACGGCGGGCAGGACGCCCGCGCCGATGGTGATGCCGACGATGACCGCGACGAGGCCGAGGACGAACAGGATGATCCGGTTCAGGGTCCGGTTGCTCTTGGTCATGCGAGGGTTCCCTTCTCCTCGACCGTGACGCTGACGCGTCGGCCGAAGCGTTCGTCGAGCCCGGAGAGGCGGTCCCGGACGGCGTCGCGGATGACGGCGTCGTCGACGGGGATCCCGCTGACGGGCACCACACGGACCGTGGTGGAGCGTCCGCGGGCGGTCGCGGAGGCGTTGCCCTCCGGGACCCCGGCGGCCATCCCGGCGGCGTTCGCGGCGGTGGAGGCGAGGATGCGGGTGTCGATGACGACGGCGCCACGGTCGTGGTCGATGACGGAGCGGTGCTGCCGGCCGGGCTTCAGGGCCAGGACGATCAGGACCACACCGAGGACCAGAAGGACCACGGCGATGACCTCCGCGATCGTGACGAACGCGGCGTCCGGGCGGAGCGCGGCGTCGACGACGGTCTGCGGGTCGGCGAGCAGCGGGGGCCGGCCGATGGCGGCGAGGACCGCTTCGGTGCCGATCCACGCAGCGACCAGGGCGAGGACCACGAGCGACACCGCCACG
>NZ_MJGQ01000002.1:0-42115 GCF_001865095.1 Curtobacterium sp. MCBA15_013
GTCACGACCCCGGTACCCACCACCGGACGACGGACGCTCCTCACGGCCGCGGTACCCCCCGCCAGTCGACGGACGGTCGTCACGGCCGCGGTAGCCCCCGCGGTCGTCGTCACGCCGGCCGGACCCCGCACGGTCGTCACGACCCCGGTACCCGCCACCGGAGGACGGCCGCTCGTCACGACCCCGGTACCCACCGGAAGCAGGACGGTCTTCGCGCCCACGGTACCCACCGCGCTCGTCGCGACCAGCGCCCTCGGACCGGCCACCCGCACGGCCGGAGCCGGCGGTGCGGTCGCGTGACGCGCCTCCAGGACGACCTGCGCCGTCCCGGCGACCCGCGCCGTCCCGGCCCGCGCCACCCCGTGGGCCGCCTCGTCGTTCTTCCTCATACGCGGCCATCGGGGATCCCTTCGTTCTGCTCGAAGCCGCCGGCACCGTCGTCCAGGAGGGGCGAGATGAGCGGCAGCTCGTCGAGCGAGTTGATGCCGAGCTGCTGCAGGAGCAGGTCGGACGTGACGTAGTTGATGGCGCCGGTCTCGGCGTCGGTGAACGACTCCTCGATGAGGCCGCGCGCGACGAGCGTGCGGACGACGCCGTCGACGTTGACGGCGCGGATCGAGGCGATCTGCGACCGGGTGATCGGCTGCTTGTACGCGACGACCGCGAGGGTCTCGAGCGCGGCCTGCGACAGGCGGGAGGGGCGTTCGGCCTCGACGAACTGCTCGACGACGTCGTCGAGGTCCGGCCGGACGTAGAAGCGCCAGCCGCCGCCGACCTCGCGGAGTTCGAACCCGCGGCGGATCGTGCCGTCGACCCCGTCGAAGTCCGCCACGAGACGCTCGATGGCCTGCCTGACCACGGGGACGGGAGCCCCCACGGCCGCGCCGAGGGACACGAGCGACTGGGGTTCGTCGGCGATCATGAGGATCGCCTCGAGCTGTCGGTCGACGGGGATCTCCGGCCGGGCGGCACGCTCGTGCGCCTCGTGGATCTCGCGCTCGATCGCGCGGGCGTCGGCCATCTCGTCGGCGCCGCCGGGTTCGGCACTGGACGTGTCGTGCACGTCATCCGTCATAGTCGGCTCCCAGGTTGGCGAGGCTCTCGTCGGACCAGTCCTCGGCGGTCCAGCGCAGCGTCAGCTCCCCGAGCGGTTCGAACTGTTCGAACGAGATGGATGCGTTCCGGTACAGCTCCAGGATCGCGAGGAAGCGAGCCACCACGATACCCGTCTCCGAGACGCCGGCGACCAGTTCGCGGAACGAGACGTCCTCGTCGGCACGCGTGCGGAGGATCGAGACGACGATCGCGGCCTGCTCCCGGATGCTGACGAGCGGGGCGTGCAGGTGGTCGAGTCCGACCGTCGGGAGCTCCCGCGGGGCGAACGCCAGGGTCGCCAGCGCGGCGAAGTCCTGCACCGACAGGGTCCAGACGAGCTCGGGGGTCCGGGCGCGGAACCGCTCCTCGAGCCGGACGCTCCGCACGTGGCGTCGGGACTCGGTCAGCCAGCGGGAGCCGAACCAGTCGGCGGCCTGCTTGAACGCCCGGTACTGCAGCAGTCGGGCGAACAGGAGGTCGCGGGCCTCGAGCAGGGCGACGTCCTCGGCGTCGACGAGCTCGCCCTGCGGCAGGAGTCCGGCGATCTTGAGGTCGAGCAGCGTGGCGGCGACGACGAGGAACTCGCTGGCCTCGTCGAGTTCCTCCTGGGATTCGGCCTGGCGCACGTACTCGATGAACTCGCCCGTCACGGCGCCGAGGGAGACCTCGGTGATGTCGAGCTCGTGCTTCGTGATGAGCGAGAGGAGCAGGTCGAACGGGCCGTCGAAGTTGCGGAGCCGGACCCGGAAGCCGGCCGCGGTCTGCGTGCCGGCGGGGGCCGGCTGCCCGGCAGTTCCGGGGTCAGGCGACGGCGCCACGCTCGACGAGCTCCCTGGCGAGCTGCCGGTACGCGTGTGCGGCCGCGTGGTCCGGCGCGGTCTGCGTGATCGGCCGCGCCGACACCGTGGCGTCCGGGAACTTCACGGTCCGACCGATGACGGTGTCGAGCACGCGGTCGTCGAAGGTGTCCACGACGCGCTCCATGACCTCGCGCGAGTGCAGCGTGCGCGAGTCGTACATCGTCGCGAGGATCCCGTCGAGCTGCAGCGCCGGGTTGAGGCGGTCGCGCACCTTGTCGATCGTCTCGATGAGCAGCGCCACACCACGCAGGGCGAAGAACTCGCACTCGAGCGGGATGAGGACGCCGTGCGCGGCCGTCAGGGCGTTCACGGTCAGCAGCCCGAGCGACGGCTGGCAGTCGACGAGGATCACGTCGTAGTCGTTCGCGACCTTCCGGAGCACGCTCGCGAGGATCTGCTCGCGCGCGACCTCGTTCACGAGGTGCACCTCGGCCGCGGAGAGGTCGATGTTCGCCGGGATCACGTCGAGGTACGGCGTGTTCGTCGGCTGGATGACCTGGTTCGGGTCCTTGATCGACCCCATCAGCAGGTCGTAGACGGTGGGGATGTCGTGGGTCCGCACGCCGAGGCCGGCCGACAGCGCGCCCTGCGGGTCGAAGTCCACCGCGAGGACCTTGCGCCCGTACTCCGCCAGCGCCGCGCCGAGGTTGATCGACGTCGTGGTCTTGCCGACGCCGCCCTTCTGGTTGCACAGCGCGATGATGCGAGCGGGACCGTGGCCGTCGAGCTCCTCGGGCACCGCGAACTGCCGGACGGGCCGTCCGGTCGGACCGTAGGTGGTCTCGCCGGTTCCGGGGGTGGTCGTCGGGTTCGTGCTCACCCCGTCATCGTACCGGCGACCGGCCGCCGGGCCGGGCCGCACCGCCGGGCCGGGCCGCACCGCCGCAGGTCGGGGCCAGGAGGCGCGACTCACGCTGGGCGCAGCGCCACCCGCATGCTGTCCACGCGTTCCGCGATGACGGCGTCCGCCGTCCAGCGCTGCTGGAGGCGCCCCACGAGCTCCTGCACCTGCGTCTGGTCGAGTCCGGGGTGGAGCGCCAGCCCCACCGTCAGTTCCGCACCGGCGAACCGTCCGAGCGGGTCCCCCGGGGCCAGCTCGACCCGCGCCACCGCAGGCTCCCCCACGACGGAGTCGGCGAAGGCCCGGGCCACTTCCGGGTCCTCGAAGCAGGGCGTCCACGGCAGGTCCTGCCCGATCGCCCACACCGCGGGGCGACGGAGCACGAACTCGGTCGGCGCCGTCGGGTCGAGGACCACGAGCTGGGTCTCCTCGCTCGCCGCGGCCATGGCCACGCGGCGGGAGGCCGCGGGGACCGGTCGGGCGTCCGGATCCCAGGAGCGCATCGCCTCGACGGAGGTGAAGGCGGGCATGACGCTGCGACCGTCCGGGCCGGCGACCGTCACGATGGAGAGCTCCTGCGTCTTGTCGACGAGCTTGCCGGCGTCGGTGTGCCCGATGTCTCCGGCCTCGGCGATGAGCGGGATGAGCAGCCGTGCGGTGCGGAGCGCGTCGACGACCGCCCGCTGCGACCCCCCGTCCGGCAGCGCCGTGATCGCGGCGACGACGGCCGGGTCGGCCAGACCGTCGTCGTCGTCGAACGTCGTGTTGTGCTGGTCGAACGTGCGACCCGCCCAGGCGAAGCCCGCGGAGTCCGCAGCCCCACCGGGGGTGTGCGCGTCGTCCGGGTGCCCGTCGCCCGCGGGCCCGTCGGGTCCGGTGCCGCGACCGTTCGAGATGCCCGCCACGCGCCTACTCCGAGGCGATGTCGAGCGCGGCCGGGAGCGTGAACGCCCCCGAGTAGAGCGCCTTGCCGATGATCGCGCCCTCGAGTCCGTGCGGCACGAGCGCACGCAGTGCACGGAGGTCGTCGAGCGTCGAGATCCCGCCGGAGGCCACGACGGGCTGGTCGGTGCGGTCGCAGACCTCGCGGAGGAGGTCGACGTTCGGCCCCTGCAGCGTGCCGTCCTTCGTCACGTCGGTCACGACGTAGCGGGCGCAGCCGGCTTCCTCGAGGCGGTCGAGGACCTCCCACAGGTCGCCGGCGTCCTCCGTCCAACCCCGGCTGGCGAGCGTCGTGCCGCGCACGTCGAGCCCGACGGCGATCTGCTCGCCGTACGTCCGGATCACGCGGGCCGCCCACTCCGGGTCCTCGAGCGCGGCGGTGCCGAGGTTCACGCGTGCGGCACCGGTCGCGAGGGCTGCCTCGAGCGAGGCGTCGTCGCGGATGCCGCCCGAGAGCTCGACGGCGACGCCCTCGACCTCGCGGATGGCGTGTGCGATGACCTTGCGGTTGTCACCGCGGCCGAACGCCGCGTCGAGGTCGACGAGGTGGATCCACTCGGCACCCTGGTCACGCCACGTCCGGGCTGCTGACACCGGGTCGCCGTAGGACGTCTCGCTGCCGGCCTCGCCCTGGGTGAGGCGCACCGCCTGGCCGTCGACGACGTCCACGGCGGGCAGCAGGACGAGGGGCGGGGTGGTGGAGAGCTCGGTCATGGTCCTGTCTTCGTTGCGGGGGTCGTCGGGCGCGTCGTCGTTCGCGACGTGTCGCCGCGGGTCTCAGAGCGACTGCACCCAGTTGCGGAGCAGTCGGATGCCCGGCTCGCCGGACTTCTCGGGGTGGAACTGGGTGGCGGTGAGCGGACCGTTCTCGACCGCGGCGACGAACCGCTGCCCGTGCTCGGCCCAGGTCAGGCGCGGTGCGCGGAACGGCCCGTACGCCTCGAGCGGGAAGTCGGTCACGCCGTACGAGTGCACGAAGTAGAAGCGCTCGTCGTGCAGGCCCTCGAACAACACCGAGTCCGCAGGAGCGTCGACCGTGTTCCACCCCATGTGGGGCAGGACGTCGGCCTGGATCTGCTCGACCGTGCCCGGCCACTGACCGAGCCCCTCGACGTCGGCACCGCGCTCGATGCCGCGCGAGAAGAGCACCTGCATGCCGACGCAGATCCCGAGGACCGGACGGCCGCCGGCGAGACGGTGGTCGACGATCTCGCCGCCCCGGACACCCTCGAGCTGCTCGACCACGGCTCCGAACGCCCCGACGCCGGGGACCAGCAGTCCGTCGGCCCGGAGCGCCGCCTGCTTGTCCGACGTCAGGGTGACGTCGGCGCCGGCGCGTTCGAGCGCCTTGGCGGCGGAGTGGACGTTGCCCGACCCGTAGTCGAGGACGACGACGTTCGGCTTCGCCCCGGCGGTCACAGCGTGCCCTTGGTGGACGGGATGCCGTCCACGCGGGGGTCGAGTTCGACCGCCGTGCGCATCGCCCGGGCGAACGCCTTGAACTCGGCTTCGGCGATGTGGTGCGGGTCGCGGCCCTCGAGCACACGGACGTGCACCGTGATGCCGGCGTTGAAGGTGATGGCCTCGAACACGTGGCGGACCATCGAGCCGGTGAAGTGGCCGCCGATCCGGTGGAACTCGAAGCCCGCGGGCTCGCCAGAGTGCACGAGGAACGGCCGGCCGGAGACGTCGACCACTGCCTGGGCGAGCGCTTCGTCGAGCGGCACGAGGGCGTCCCCGTACCGACCGATGCCGGCACGGTCGCCGAGGGCCTGCTTGAGCGCCTGGCCGAGCACGATGCCGGTGTCCTCGACGGTGTGGTGGACGTCGATGTGGGTGTCGCCGGTCGACCGCACGCGGAGGTCGATGAGCGAGTGCTTGCTGAACGCCGTCAGCATGTGGTCGAAGAACGGCACGCTCGTCGAGATGTCGGACGTGCCGGTGCCGTCGAGGTCGAGTTCGAGTTCGATGCTCGACTCGCTCGTGCTCCGGCTGATCGTGGCGGTGCGCGCGGTCATGCTGCAACCCTAACCGGCGGCTGATCGGCGGCGACGCGGCGCATGGCGTCGAGGAACACGGTGGTCTCCTCTTCCGTGCCTGCGCTGACCCGCAGGTGGTTCGGGATGCCGAGGTCGCGCACGATGACGTCCTGCTCGAGCAGTGCTTCGAACGCGGCGTGCGGGTCGGCGACGCCGCCGAACAGGACGAAGTTCGACCACGTCTCGTAGGTGCGGTAGCCCATCGCCCGGAGTTCGGTCACCATGCGGTCGCGCTGCTGCGTGATGTCGTCGACCATCGCGAGCATCGCGGGGGCGTGCCGGAGCGCCGCCACCGCTGCCGCCTGGGTCAGTGCGGAGAGGTGGTACGGCAGCCGGACGAGTCGGATCGCGTCGATGACGGCCGGGTGGGCGGCCATGTAGCCCACGCGGGCACCGGCGAACGCGAACGCCTTGCTCATCGTGCGGGACACGATGAGACGCTCCCGCCCGGGCAGCAGCGTGAGGGCGCTCGGGGCCTCGGCAGGCATGAACTCGGCGTAGGCCTCGTCGACCATCACGATGCCGTCGGTCGCGGCGTAGGCGGCCTCGATCGTCTCGATCGGGAGCGGCGTACCCGTGGGGTTGTTCGGCCCGCAGAGGAACACGATGTCCGGCTGGTGCTCACGGATGGCGGCCACGACCGTCTCGGGCGCGATGCGGAACTCGTCGTCGCGCTGCGCCGGGATCCAGGTCGTGCCGGTGCCCGACGCGAGGATCGAGTGCATCGAGTAGGTCGGAGGGAACCCGAGCACGGTGCGGCCCGGCCCACCGAAGGCCTGGAGCAGCTGCTGGAGCACCTCGTTCGAGCCGTTGGCCGCCCAGATCTGCTCCGGACCGAGCGCCTGGCCCGAGGCGAGGTCGCGCTGGAGGTAGTCCGCGAGGGACTGCCGCAGCTCGGTGAACTCACGGTCGGGGTAGCGGTTCACGGTCGTCAGCGCCTGGCGGATCGACGACACGATGTCCTCGGCGACGTCGGCTGGCACCGGATGCGTGTTCTCGTTGACGTTGAGCTGCACGCGCACGTGCTTCTGCGGGGCGCCGTACGGGCTCTGCCCGCGCAGGTCGTCTCGGATCGGGAGGTCTTCGAGCGTGAATGCCACCGATCCATCGTAGGCCGCTCGAACGGCATGGTGACCGGCCGTCCGGACGGTGCTAGTGCGCGGCGGTGTACTGCGCCGGGATCGAGATCTCCTGCCCGGCCTGCAGCCCGGAGCCGTCGAGCGCGTTCAGGCTGACGACGTCCTGCACGAAGTCGCGCGGGTCGGCGTTCGGGGCGGTCTCTTCCGCCAGCTGCCAGAGCGTCTCGCCCGGCTGGATGGTCACGGTCTCGAAGTGGGCGTGCGACTCGGTGTTGCCGGCCGATGCCTGTCCGCCGTTCAGCACGGCGAGTGCCACACCGATCAGCAGCGGGATCGCGGCGAGCGTCGTCAGGACGACCCGGCCGCGACGCGTGAGGCGCAGGCGCGTACGCACGGCGGGCGCGGTGCGCTGGATGTCAGCGATGGCGATGGTGCTCATGTCGTTCTTGCCTTCCCGTTCGGATGAACCGAAGTCCTGTACCGAACATAGTTTCGAATGACGAGCCGCACAAGTCCTGCGCGGAGATTTCTGGGGGGTTTTCTGCCGACACGCTCGAACAGGTGTTTGTCCGGCGATGACCGGTCGGATACTGTTTCGATCGACTGGGACAAGTCAAGCGGGCACCACCGACATTCCCGCGGGCACGGTCCCGGCACCGACGAAGGGCGAGACGACGTGGCGGACGAACTGCGGGGCCAGAAGCCGCTGACGGCGAAGCAGCAGGCGATCCTCGACGCGATCCGTGCGTCGATCGCCAGCCGGGGTTACCCGCCGAGCATGCGCGAGATCGGTGACGCCGCGGGCTTGTCCTCGCTGTCGAGCGTCTCGCACCAGCTCGGCCAGCTCGAGCTCGGCGGGTGGATCCGCCGCGACCCAAACCGCCCCCGCGCGCTCGAGGTCCTCGTCGACGAGCCGACCCCCGACGTCGAGGGCCCGGACGTCGACGCGACGACGCTCGTCCCGCTCGTCGGTCGGATCGCCGCCGGTGTGCCGATCACGGCCGAGCAGCACGTCGACGAGATCGTGCCGCTCCCCCGGCAGCTCGTCGGCACGGGTGACCTCTTCATGCTCAAGGTCGTGGGCGAGTCGATGATCGACGCCGCGATCTGCGACGGCGACTGGGTGGTCGTCCGGTCGCAGCAGACGGCCGAGAACGGTGACATCGTCGCCGCCATGCTCGACGAGGAAGCGACCGTCAAGGTCTTCCGGCAGCGGGACGGCCACACGTGGCTGCTCCCCCGCAACACCGCGTTCGAGCCGATCCTCGGCGACGCGGCCACCGTGCTCGGCAAGGTCGTGGCGGTCCTCCGCTCGATCTGACGGCGCAGGCGCCGCGTGCCTCTGCCTCTGCCTCTGGCTCTGGCACTGGCACAACCAAAGCCGGTTCGAACCACACGATCACGTGGTTCGAACCGGCTTTCGTTGTGCGGCGCCGAACGGAACCGCGCAGCCGCGGTGGGTGCGGGGCGGGCGTACGCCGCGCCTCCTGGACCGCACCGCGCGCGACCGCACCGCGCGCGACCGCGCGACCGCGCGACCGCACGTCAGCGCAGGGCGCGCCTCAGGACGCGACGGGCGCGACCACGAACGGGTCGAGCTCGGCCACCTGCCGCTGGAACACGCGCACCCGCAGGCGTGTGCCGTCCTCGACGTAGTCGACGGTCTCGACCGCACCTGCGTCGTGCAGCGACGACACCAGGTCACCGCGGTCGTACGGGACAACGACGGTGAGCTCGACGTCGGGTTCGGGGAGACGGGCCTCGATCACGTCGAGGAGGTCCTGGATGCCCTCGCCCGTGCGCGCCGAGACGAACACCGCGTCCGGCACGAGGCCGACGAGCACGAGCCGCTGCGACTCGTCGATGAGGTCGGCCTTGTTGAAGGCGACGATCTCCGGGATCTCGCGGGCACCGACGTCGCCGATGACCTCGCGCACGGTCGCCAGCTGGGCGGCCGGGTCGGGGTGCGAGCCGTCGACCACGTGCACGATGACGTCGGCCTCGCCGACCTCTTCGAGGGTGGAGCGGAACGCCTCGACGAGCTGGTGCGGCAGGTTGCGCACGAAGCCGACGGTGTCGACGAAGGTGAACTCGCGGCCCTTCGCGCTCTCGGTCCGGCGGACCGTGGCGTCCAGCGTCGCGAAGAGCTGGTTCTGGACGAGCACGCCGGCGCTCGTCAGTCGGTTCAGCAGCGAGGACTTGCCCGCGTTGGTGTAGCCGGCGATCGCGACGCTCGGGACGTCGTTGCGGTGGCGGTCGGCCCGCTTCGCCTCGCGCGCGGGGCGGAACCCGGCGATCTGGCGACGGAGCTTGGACATCCGGGTGTGGATGCGACGACGGTCGAGCTCGATCTTCGTCTCACCGGGACCACGCGAACCCATGCCCGCACCGCCGGACACCTGGCCACCGGCCTGACGGGACATCGACTCACCCCAACCACGGAGTCGCGGCAGGAGGTACTCGAGCTGGGCGAGTTCGACCTGCGCCTTGCCCTCGCGGCTCTTGGCGTGCTGGCTGAAGATGTCGAGGATCACGGCCGTCCGGTCGATCACCTTGACCTTCACCACGTCCTCGAGCGCGCGGCGCTGGGACGGGGCGAGTTCGGTGTCGGCGATGACCGTGTCGGCGCCGGTGGCCTTGACGACCATCGCGAGCTCTTCGGCCTTGCCCTTGCCGAGGTACGTGGAGGGGTCGGGGTTCGGCCGGCGCTGCAGGAGCCCGTCGAGCACCACGGCACCCGCGGTCTCGGCGAGTGCGGCGAGCTCACGCAGGGAGTTCTCGGCGTCCGAGGCGTCGCCGTGCGGGTACACGCCGATAAGGACGACCTGCTCGAGCCGGAGCTGCCGGTACTCGACCTCGGTGACGTCCTCGAGCTCGGTGGAGAGGCCGCCGACGCGGCGGAGGGCAGCCCGGTCTTCGCGGTCGTACTGGTCGCCGTCGCCCGTCCAGGCGTGATCGTCGACCGATCGGGTCTGGATCGCCTGCGCGGGGGCGAAGATCGAGGAGCTCGCGCGGGAGTCGGCGTTGCGCAGGACCCGCTCGACGACACCAGCAGCGCTGTCGTCGGTGGTCTCTGCGTCTCGGTTCGTGGTGTCCGTCATCTTCTCCACAGGGTACCGCTCGGGGCCTCGGGACACACGGGGTTGCCGGTACGGTTCATCCATGGCGAACGACCACTACTTCTCCGCGAACCCGTCGTCGGACACCCGCGAACGCCAGATCCACGTCACCCTCGCCGGTCGCCCGCTCACGCTGACCACCGCCGCGGGGGTCTTCAGCCCGGACGGGCTCGACCGCGGCACGCGGGTGCTGCTCGGCTCGGTGCCGCCGCCCGCGCACGAGGGGGCACTGCTCGACGTCGGCTGCGGCTGGGGTCCGATCGCCATCACCATGGCCCTCGACTCCCCCGCCGCCCAGGTGTGGGGCGTCGACGTGAACGAGCGGGTGCTCGGTCTCGCCCGGGCGAACGCTGCTGCTGCGGGGGCCGACAACGTCACCGTCGCACTGCCGGACGAGGTACCGGCCGACCTGCGGTTCCGGACGATCTGGTCGAACCCGCCGATCCGGGTGGGCAAGGACGAGCTGCACCAGATCCTGCTGACGTGGCTCCCCCGGCTCGAGGTCGGTGGGGACGCGTGGTTGGTCGTGTCGAAGGACCTCGGGGGCGATTCGCTGCAGCGGTGGTTGCGGGAGTCGCTCGACGCGGGGTTCCACGTGTCGCGGGCGTCGACGGACAAGGGGTTCCGGGTGCTGCGGGTGCACCGCGCAGCCGAGTAGGCGCCGCGGGCCGCGTCCCGCCGGCGCGCGGGCCGTGCCGCCGGCGCGCGGGGCGCGCGGTCCGAGTGGAACCACGATTCCGACATCGAACCAGCGCGAGCACGCGGTTCGATGTCGGGAACGTGGTTCGACACGTCACGCGACCGGCCAGCGCGGCCAGCGGGCCTCGACCGCGCAGCGCGGCCAGCGCGCCGCAGTCGGCCAGCGCGACCGACCCGCCCGTCCGCACCACAGCAGTGGCCAGGAGGCGCGACCCACGTGACGAGCGTCGGCCCGCCGAGCCGCGCCTCCTGGCCGGAGCCCCGCCCGGCTCAGACCGTCAGGTCACCCGAGAAGACGAGTTCCGCCGGCCCGGACAACGCGACGTGCTCGCCGTCCTCCGCCGCGAAGATGCGAACCGTGACGACCCCACCCGGCACGCGCACGCGCCACGTGTCCGGCGCCCCGTTGCCCGCCCAGTACCGCGTCGCGAGGGCCGCGGCGACGGCCCCGGTACCGCACGACAGGGTCTCGCCGCTGCCGCGCTCGTGGACGCGCATCGTGATCTGACCGACGCCGTCCTGCACGAGCGGGTCGCCCGGCAGCACGAACTCGACGTTCGCTCCGGCCGCGGGGACCGGATCGAGCACCGGCACGTACGTGAGGTCGACCTCGGCGAGTTCGTCCTCGGTCGCGACGGCGACCACCACGTGGGGGTTGCCGACGTCGATGCCGAGCCCGGGGCGTGCTCCGTCGAGGTTCTTCGCCCGCACGAGCACGTCGTCCGCGCCACCGCCCTCGATGCCGAGTCCCCAGCGCCCGAGGTCGGCGGAGAAGCCGTTGGTCGTCCGCTGGATGTCGACGAGGCCCTTGCGGCTGCCGACCGTCAGGGTCTCGCCGGGGGTGAGGTCGACGAGCCCGGACTCCGTAAGGTAGCGCGCGAACACGCGGATGCCGTTCCCGCACATCTCGGCGACCGTGCCGTCGGCGTTGTGGTAGTCCATGAACCAGGTCGCCGCGGGGTCCTCGGCGACGAGCGCCTGCCCTTCCGGCAGCGCCTCGGACCGGACCGCCCGGATGACGCCGTCGCCGCCGACACCGAACCGGCGGTCGGCGATGGCGCGGATCCGCTCGGGGGTCAGGTCGACCGACGCGTCGGGGTCGGCGAACAGGACGAAGTCGTTGCCGGTCCCCTGGCCCTTGGTGAAGTGCAGCTCGGTCACGGGACGATCCTACGGGCAGCCGCTGTCAGCGCAGCCCGGTCCGCGCCGGTGACGTCGAGGAGCTCCGCGTCGGCGTACCGCCGGAACCACGACACCTGCCGGCGGGCGTACTTGCGCGTCGCGATGCCCGTCGCCTCCACCGCCTGGTCGACGGTCGCGTCCCCGCGGAGCACCTCGAGCGCCTGCGAGTACCCGATCGCCGCCCGCGCGGTCCGCCCCGACTCGAGGCCCTGCTCGCGCAGCCCCCGGACCTCGTCCACGAGACCGGCGTCGAACATGCGCGCCGCGCGCTCGTGCAGCGCGGCGACGAGCTGCGCTCGTTCGCGGTGCAGGTGCAGGATCCGAGCGGGTCGCCAGGCGCGGGGCGCGGACGGGAGGCTCGGCGTGACCACCTCGGATCGGCTCGCGATCTCGAGTGCACGGATCAACCTCCGCGGGTTGCGTGCGTCGATGGTCGCCGCGGCCGCCGGGTCCAGACCGCGGAGTCGTTTCAGCAGGATGCCCGGCCCGAGTTCCTCGTGCTCGCGCTCGAGGCGGGCGCGGAGTTCGGGATCGGTGCCGGGGAACGCGAGGTCGAAGAGCACGGCCGAGACGTACAGCCCGCTGCCGCCGACGAGCAGGGCGACGTTCCCGCGGCCGTGGATGGCCTCGATCTCCGCCCGCGCATCACGCTGGTAGGCGGCGACACTGGCCTCGTCCGTGACGTCGAGCACGTCGAGCTGGTGGTGCGGGATGCCCCGGCGCTCCTCGACGCCGAGCTTCGCGGTGCCGATGTCCATGCCGCGGTAGAGCTGCATGGCGTCGGCGTTGACGATCTCGGCGGGGCGGCCTGCGGCGCGGAGGCGTTCGACGATCGCGATCCCGAGGTCGGACTTGCCGGTGCCGGTCGCCCCGACGACCGCGATCAGGTCGCCGCCGGGGTCGGGGTCGGCGCGCACGGGGCCCACGGGCTCCTCGCCGACGCGCTCCTCGTCAGCGGCCGACACGGATGCTGGGCAGACCGAGCGACACCGGCCGCGGGCCGTCGGCGGCCCCGACGGGTGCCGGCGTCGGGACGCCACAGCTCTCCGCCTGGGCACGGTCCCACGCGTCGCCCGCGCGGGTCCGGCGGATCCGCAACGGTGCGTCCCCGTCGGCGATCAGGAAGTGCGGGGCCGAGCGGGTGACCTCGACGGTGACGACGTCCCCGGGGCGCGGCACGTCCGATCCGCCCGGCACCGAGAAGTGCACGAGTCGGGAGTCCTCGGCGCGGCCCGACAGCCGGTGCGTGGCGTCGTCCTTCTTGCCCTCACCGGTGGCGACGAGGACCTGGACCGTGCGCCCGACCTGCTTCGCGTTCTCTTCTGCCGTGATGTGCTCCTGCAGGGCGACGAGGCGCTCGTACCGCTCCTGCACGACCTGCTTCGGCAGCTGCTCGTCCATCGTCGCCGCGGGCGTCCCCGGCCGGATCGAGTACTGGAACGTGAACGCCGAGGCGAACCGCGACTGCTCCACGACGCGCAGGGTGTCCTCGAAGTCCGCGTCGGTCTCGCCGGGGAAGCCGACGATGATGTCCGTCGAGATCGCCGCGTGCGGGATCTTCGCCCGGACGCGGTCGAGGATGCCGAGGAACCGTTCGCTCCGGTAGCTGCGACGCATCGCCTTGAGGACGCGGTCCGACCCGGACTGGAGCGGCATGTGCAGCTGGGGCATCACGTTCGGCGTCTCTGCCATCGCGTCGATGACGTCGTCCGTGAAGGCGGCGGGGTGCGGGCTGGTGAACCGGACCCGCTCGAGGCCCTCGATCTGGCCGGCGGCGCGGAGCAGCTTGCCGAACGCCTGGCGGTCCCCGAACTCGACGCCGTACGAGTTGACGTTCTGCCCGAGCAGGGTGACCTCGATCGCGCCGTCGTCGACGAGTGCCTGGATCTCGGCGAGCACGTCACCCGGGCGGCGGTCCTTCTCCTTGCCGCGCAGCGACGGCACGATGCAGAACGTGCAGGTGTTGTTGCAGCCGACCGAGATCGACACCCAGCCACTGTGCGTCGAGTCGCGCTTGGTCGGGAGGGTCGACGGGAAGACGTCCAGCGACTCGAGGATCTCGATCTGCGCTTCGTCGTTGTGGCGGGCACGCTCGAGCAGCGTCGGCAGCGACCCCATGTTGTGCGTCCCGAAGACGACGTCCACCCACGGCGCCTTCTCGAGGATGACGTTCTTGTCCTTCTGCGCCAGGCACCCGCCGACCGCGATCTGCATGCCGGGGTGCTCGCGCTTGATGCCCGCGAGCTGCCCGAGGTTGCCGTACAGACGGTTGTCGGCGTTCTCGCGCACGGCGCACGTGTTGATGACGACGACGTCCGCCTGCTCGCCGTCGGCAGCGACGTACCCGGCGGCCTGGAGGGACCCGCTCAGTCGCTCGGAGTCGTGCACGTTCATCTGGCACCCGTAGGTGCGGACTTGGTAGGTGCGGGGGCGCGCTGCGACGGTGGCCATGGTCGTCCCAGTGTAAAACCGTCGCGACGCTACTCGAAGCGGACGGAGCCGCGAGGTCCTGCCGGCGGACGCCCACCGCCGTCGAGCGCACGCTCGACCGCGATCCGCACGATGCCCCCGTTGTAGCCCTTCCGCATCAGGAAGCCCGAGAGCCGTCGCTCCGCCGTCGCTCGGTCGAGACCGCGGAGCTGCCCGGCACGCTTCTGCGCGAGGTCGATCGCACGGACGAACTCGTCGTCCTCGTCATCGGCGGCTGCCTCGAGCGCCGCGTCGATCGCGACCTGGTCGATGCCGCGGCGCCGCAGTTCGGCGACGACGCCCTGGCGCCCCAGACCCTTGCGGTCGTGCAGGCGGTCGACGAGGTCGGTCGCGAGCGCCACGTCGTCCACGAGTCCGACGCGGGTGAGCCGCTCGATCTCGTGCTCGACGACGTCCGGGTCGAGTTCGTTCTTGGTCAGCATCGTGCGCAGCTCGGACTCGCTGACGCCCTTGCGACCGAGCGCCCGCATGCTGAGCCGCTCGGCGTCGGCACGCTGTTCGTCGATCGGCCGTGGGGCGTCCGCGGGGTCGAGTTCGGCACCGCCGTCGATCGCGAACACGGACGCCGTCGTGGCGTCTGCCGTCCGGTCGTCGTCGTAGCCGTCCTGCTCGGCAGGGGCACTGCGGCCGCTGCCGTCCCCGACGACGGGCGAGAGCCACTCCGCCTGCGCCCGGGCACCCTGGATCGGCAGCGGGACCGGCGCGTCGGCATCGGCTCCGCCGTGGTCCGTCACGGCATCCCTGTCGCCCGCAGTGTCCGGCCCAGCCGCGGATCGGCGACGGGACCGCGCACCGCGCGCACCGAACAGGTCGGTGACCGGTGCGAGGTCCTCGTCGCCGTCGTGGTCGGTCGTCACGCGCCCTTGCGCTCCGCGATCTTCGGCGCGATCGACTCGACGGGAGCCTCGACCGCCTCGGCCGACGCACCGCCGACACCGAGCTTGGCGAGGATCTTGCCCTCGATCTCAGCAGCGATCTCGGGGTTCTGGATCAGGAACGACCGCGAGTTCTCCTTGCCCTGCCCGAGCTGGTCGCCGTCGTACGTGTACCAGGCACCGGACTTCTTGACGATGCCGTGGTCGACGCCGAAGTCGAGCAACGAGCCCTCGCGCGAGATGCCCGTGCCGTACAGGATGTCGAACTCGGCCTGCTTGAAGGGCGGGGCCATCTTGTTCTTGACGACCTTGACGCGGGTGCGGTTGCCGACCGCGTCGGTACCGCTCTTGAGCGTCTCGATGCGACGGATGTCGAGGCGGACCGACGCGTAGAACTTGAGCGCCTTACCGCCGGCGGTGGTCTCGGGGCTGCCGAAGAACACACCGATCTTCTCGCGCAGCTGGTTGATGAAGATCATCGTGGTCTGCGTCTGGTTCAGGCCACCGGCGAGCTTGCGGAGTGCCTGCGACATGAGGCGGGCCTGCAGACCGACGTGCGAGTCACCCATCTCGCCCTCGATCTCGGCACGGGGCACGAGCGCCGCGACGGAGTCGATGACGACGAGGTCGATGGAGCCGGAACGGACGAGCATGTCGGCGATCTCGAGCGCCTGCTCACCGGTGTCCGGCTGGGAGACGAGCAGCGCGTCGATGTCGACGCCGAGCTTCTTCGCGTACTCGGGGTCGAGCGCGTGTTCCGCGTCGATGAAGGCCGCGATGCCGCCGGCGCGCTGGGCGTTGGCGATGGCGTGCAGCGTCAGGGTCGTCTTACCCGACGACTCCGGGCCGTAGATCTCGATGATGCGGCCACGCGGGAGCCCGCCGATGCCGAGCGCGACGTCGAGGGCGACCGAACCGGTCGGGATGGTGGCGACGGGGGCGCGCTCGTCCGAGCCGAGGCGCATGACCGTGCCCTTGCCGAACTGACGGTCGATCTGGGCGAGAGCGGTCTCGAGGGCCTTCTCGCGGTCCTGGGGTGAGGGCATGATGTGCTTCCTTCGTGCTCGGTGTCGGCCGCCTGTAGGCTGTCGCGTCCACCCGGCCGGTGGTGCAGGGCCGGTGCTTCAGCGACAAGGCTTCGGGCTGTTCCCGTTGACTCGAACCTAGGGCGGGCCACCGACATCACTGCCGACGACCGCGCGATCTGTGGACGAACTCTCCGGACAGCGCCGCTGTGGAGGAAGCTACCACCGATCGAACACCCGTTCGAGCAACACGCCGAACAGAGTTTCGGACGGAGACCGCGCGTCAGTCCCGCGGTTCCGCCAGCCCCTTGCCGTGCCGCTTCTCGAGCGGGACGTCCTGCGACTCGCACAGCGCCTCCCACACGCGGCGCGCATCGATGCCCGCGTCGAGCGCCTCGGCCGCCGAGCGTCCGCCGAGTTCCTCGAGCACCACGTCACGACTGACGACGGCACCGTAGGCGTCGCCGAACACCTGGTCGACGGCCCGCCAGAACTCACTCACACGCATCATCCCAGCGTAACCGCGCCGCCCCGCGGCCAGAGCACGGCCCTGGAACGCCGAACGCCCCCGCTGGCGGACCAGCGGGGGCGTTCGGGAAGCGGTGGCGTCAGCGCACCGCGAGGTCGTTGTCGAACTCGGCGACGAGGTCGTCCGGGAGCGTGTCGGGCACCGGGGTGAGCCCCTCGACCACCGCGAGACGGTCGCCGACCTCACGCATGATGGTCGAGATGGGGGTGTCCAGCGCGTCCGCGACGGACGCGAGGATCTCCGAGCTGGCTTCCTTCTGCCCACGCTCGACCTCGCTGAGGTACCCGAGAGCCACGCTGGCCTTGGACGCGACCTGACGGAGGGTCCGGCCCTTCTGCAAGCGGAAGTCCCGCAGAACGTCGCCGATTTCCTGACGAACGAGAACCATGAGAACTCCTCCTCTCTGTCGTCTCCGCGCCCGCTCGGTCCTGATGGCCGAGTTCGGGTTCAGCAACAGTAGCGTTGCCGGTTGCAGCATGCTAACCACGCCGGCTGCTCTACTGCTGGAGATTGCGTGAGATGTAACCCAGTGGAAACGGGACCTATTCCCGGGCCCGGATCGTGGACGACATCCGTGCCAGGAGTTCGGAGACGGTCGCCCAGCGGATTGCATCGCGGTCGCCGTCGAGGTGCAACTCGTACGCCTGGGCACCGTCGGCGTCCGCGATGCCGACGAAGACCGTCCCCACCGGCTGACCGTCCTGCGGGTCGGGTCCGGCGACACCGGTCGTGCTGATGCCCCATGTCGCGGGTGCTCCGTCGACCGCGAGTGCTGCTCGCACGCCCGAGGCCATCTGCCGAGCCACCTCCGGGTCGACCGCACCGTTGGACGCGAGCAGCGCCGACGAGACGCCGAGCACGGTGTGCTTCACGGGCGTCGCGTAGGCCACGACTCCCCCGCGCACCACGGCGCTGGCACCCGGCACGCCGACGAGGGTCGCGACGACGAGTCCACCGGTGAGCGACTCCGCCACGGCGACGGTGTCGCCCCGTTCGGTCAGGCGCGCGACGAGGTCGCGGGCGGACGTCCGGACGTCGGGTCCGGTGTCGTGTCCTGGAGGCGCGGTGCCGGTGACGTCGTCGGCCGCCGTCACGCGGTGGTCCGGTTGTGCTTCCACGCCTGGTACAGGTAGTCGATCCCGCTCAGGATGGTCGCCAGGAAGGCCGCGGTCATCAGGATGCCGTTCACCCAGTGCGCCCAGTCCCCCACGAGGTTCCACCACGGGAAGAGCGCGGCGGTCAACGCGACGGCCTGCAGCACGGTCTTGATCTTGCCGCCCCGGCTCGCCGGGATCACCCGGTCCGAGAGCACCGCGAACCGGAAGACCGTGATGCCGATCTCGCGCACCATGATCAGCACGGTCACGTACCAGGGGAGCTCACCGAGGATCGACAGCGCGACGAGGGCGCCGCCGATGAGGACCTTGTCCGCGATCGGGTCGACGAGCTTCCCGAAGTCCGTGACGAGGTTCTGCCGTCGGGCGATGATGCCGTCGGCGCTGTCCGTGACGATGGCGACCACGAACACGACGGCCGCCCAGATGCGCAGCGGCCCGTCGGTGCCGGCGTCCGTCAGGAGCAGCACGAAGAACAGCGGCGCCATGAGGATGCGCACGACCGTGATGATGTTCGCGACGTTGCCCGTCGACGCCGGGCCGGGGCCCTTGCGCAGGAGTCGTCCGCGCCACGGGAAGCGTGCGCCGTGCGTGGTCTCCGTGCTGTCCGAGGCGGTCATCGCACTCACTCCCTGCCCGTCAGTCCCCACGCGTCCTCATCGGGCTCGTCGTCTGCTTCATCGTACCCGCGCGTCATGTCCGCCACCGGGTCGGCGCCGTAGCGGTCGCCGTCGTCGGTCGGGGCCGACGCCGGAGCCGGCGCCGCGGGACCCGGGCCGGCGGCGGGGGCGGCCGGGGCAGCACCCGCCGGTGGCTCCTCGCCCCGGAGCTTCGCGAGCACGGCCGGCAGCTGGTCGGTCGTCACGAGGACGTCGCGCGCCTTCGAGCCCTCGGACGGCCCCACGATGTCGCGGGACTCCATGAGGTCCATCAGGCGGCCGGCCTTGGCGAACCCGACGCGGAGCTTGCGCTGGAGCATCGAGGTCGACCCGAACTGCGTCGAGACGACCTGCTCGACCGCCGCGAGCAGCAGCTCGAGGTCGTCGCCGATGTCCGCGTCGATCTCCTTGCGCTCGACCACGGCCTGGACGTCCTGGCGGTACTCCGGACGGGCCTGGCGGGTGACGTGCTGGACGACCTCGGCGACCTCGCTCTCCTGCACCCAGGCACCCTGGACGCGGAGCGACTTCGAGGACCCCATCGGCAGGAAGAGCGCGTCGCCCTGCCCGATGAGCTTGTCGGCGCCCGGCTGGTCGAGGATGACCCGGGAGTCGGTGACGCTGGTCACCGCGAAGGCGATCCGCGACGGCACGTTCGCCTTGATGAGCCCGGTGATGACGTCGACCGACGGACGCTGCGTCGCGAGCACCAGGTGGATACCGGCGGCACGGGCGAGCTGGGTGATGCGGACGATCGACTCCTCGACGTCACGCGGCGCGACGAGCATGAGGTCGGCGAGCTCGTCGACGACGACGAGCAGGTACGGGTACGGCTTGAGCTTCCGCTCGCTGCCGGCCGGCAGGACGATCTCGTTGTTCGCGATCGCCTTGTTGAAGTCGTCGACGTGCCGGAACCCGAACGACGCGAGGTCGTCGTACCGCATGTCCATCTCCTTCACGACCCACTGCAGCGCCTCGGCCGCCTTCTTCGGGTTCGTGATGATGGGCGTGATGAGGTGCGGGACGCCGGCGTAGATCGAGAGCTCGACGCGCTTCGGGTCGACGAGGACCATGCGGACCTCGGACGGCTTCGCGCGCATGAGCAGCGACGTGATCATCGAGTTGATGAACACCGACTTGCCGGACCCGGTGGAGCCGGCGACGAGCAGGTGCGGCATCTTCGCGAGGTTGGCCACGACGAAGCCGCCCTCGACGTCCTTGCCGACGCCGATCGTCATCGGGTGCTTGGACTTGCGAGCGGCGTTCGAGCGCAGGACGTCACCGAGGGAGACGGTTTCACGGTCGGTGTTCGGGATCTCGACGCCGATCGCGCTCTTGCCCGGGATCGGCGACAGGATGCGGACCTCGTTCGAGGCGACCGCGTACGACAGGTTCTTCGACAGGGCGGTGACGCGCTCGACCTTCACGCCGGGGCCGAGCTCGATCTCGTACCGGGTCACCGTCGGCCCACGGGAGAACCCGGTGACCTTCGCGTCCACCTTGAACTCGGTGAGGACGCTCGTGATCGCGGCGACGATGTCGTCGTTCGCCTGGCTGCGTGCGACCGACGGCGTGCCGGAGCTCAGCGTCGTGGCGGCCGGCAGCCGGTAGGGCGCGGCCGGGTCTTCATCGGGGCCGGCCACCGGGGGCAGGCCGTCCGCGTCGTCGCCGGCGTCGACCGCGAGGTCCTCGGCGGGGAGCGACGGCGAGACCACCGGCGACACCGAGGCGTCCGGACGGACGACCTCGGCCGGCGCGGGGCGTTCCGGCACCGGGGTCCCGAAGTCGCGCAGGGCCTGTTCGGCGATCTGCAGGTCCTGCTCGACCGAGTCGTTGAGGTTGACCGAACCGGGCTCGGCCGGCGTGTGGTCGACCAGACCGGCGGCGGCACCGGCGTTCGGGCCGGGTGCCGGCGCGGCTGCGGCGGCCGGGGGCACGGCCGACGTCGCACCGCTGATCACGGGGCTGTCGTACGCGGGGTCCTCTTCGCGACCGGACTTGTTCCGGCGCCACCACGGGATGGTCCCACCCTCGGCGTCGGACTCGGCGGCCTTGTCGTCCTCGAAGCCGAGGTCGTCGAACAACTGGAAGTCGGTGTCGCCCTTCGCGCCGCGCTTCTTCGTCGGCTTGGTCCGTGCGGCGGGCGCCTCGGCGACGGGCTCGTCCGTCTCCGTCGCGGGGGCCGGCGCGCCGAACAGGTACGCGTAGAGCTCGTGCAGGCGCCGACCGATCTTGTTCGGCGGCGTCTTGGTGATGATGAAGAGCGAGAGCACGAGCAGCAGCACCGCGACCGGCACCGCGACCCACTCGGTGGCGACCGCGACGAGCCAGGCGATCACGACCCAGCCGATGACGCCGCCGGCGGTCGCCAGCGCGGGCATGCCGTCCGAGGCGCTCGGCTGCCCGCCGAACACGTGGCAGAGCGCCGCGATGGACACGAGCAACAGCCCGAGACCGATCCCGATCCGGGTGTTGTCGTGCACGGACGCCGGGTGCCGGAAGAGCCACCCGGCGAAGACGACCATGATGACGGGCAACGCGAAGGCCAGCCGGCCGAACAGCCCGCCGAACGTGTACGCGTCGAGCGCCACCGAGACGGCGTTCGACGGGTTGAGCCACTCGACCACCGCGCCGGCGACCGCCAGCACGAAGAGCAGGAACGGGAACCCGTCGCGCCGCTGGTCCTTCTCGAGGGTCTCCGTGCCGAGCAGGCGGAAGACCGCGCCGACGCCGTGCGCCATCGCCAGCCAGAACGTCACGAGGGGGTTCTGTTCGCGGAAGACCGGGGTCGGTGCGGCCTGCGGCAGCTTCTTCGTCGTGGCCTGGGTGCGCGACGAGCCACGCGTCCCGCTTCCACGGGACGACGAGGACGCGCGCGAGCGCGTGGTCGACTTGGTGCCTCCGGCCATGGGCAGAACCCTAATCCCCCCTCAGGACAAACCGAGCGCGGCCCGCCGGTCAGCCGACAGGCCGGAACGTGCCAGGAGGCGCGGTGCACGTCCGTCAGGAACGTGCACCGCGCCTCCCGGACACGGCCACTGCGACCACCGCGACGTGCGCGGTGGTCGCGACGAGCACTACGCCTCGATGACCACCGGCACGATCATGGGTCGACGACGGTGCTTCGTGTTCACCCAGCGACCCACGGTCCGGCGGACGACCTGCCCGAAGGCGTGCCCGTCGCGCGTGCCGTTCGCGGCCGCCTCGGCGAGCGCCTTCGCGATCTGCGGACGGACGTCGTCGAAGACCGAGTCGTCCTCGGCGAAGCCGCGCGACTGGATCTCCGGGCCGACGACGCACTGGCCGGTGGTGAAGTCCACCGCGGCGAAGATCGAGATGAAGCCCTCTTCCGCGAGGACCCGGCGGTCCTTGAGGTCGGCGTCGGTGATCTCGCCCACGGTCGACCCGTCGACGTAGACGTACCCGATGTCGAGCTGGCCGGCGACCCGGACCTCGCCGTCCTTCAGGTCGACGACGATGCCGTCCTGGCCGAGGATGACGTTCCGCGGCGGCACACCGGTCTGGATCGCGAGGTCCGCGCTGGCGTACAGGTGGCGGTGCTCGCCGTGCACGGGCAGCACGTTCTTCGGCCGGAGGATGTTGTAGCAGTAGAGCAGTTCGCCGGCCGACGCGTGTCCGGAGACGTGCACCTTGGCGTTGCCCTTGTGCACGACCTTCGCGCCGAGCTTGGTGAGCCCGTCGATGACGCGGTACACGGCGTTCTCGTTGCCCGGGATCAGCGACGAGGCGAGGATGACGGTGTCGCCCTCGCCGATCTCGATCTGGTGCTCGAGGTTGGCCATGCGCGCGAGCACGGCCATCGGCTCGCCCTGCGACCCGGTCGACATGTAGACGATCTGGTCGTCGGGGACGTTCTTCGCCTTCTTCGTGTCGATGAGCACGTTCTCGGGCACCCGGAGGTAGCCGAGGTCGGCGGCGATCGTCATGTTGCGGATCATCGAGCGGCCCATGAACGCGACCTTGCGGTTCGCGGCGGCAGCGGCGTCGAGGACCTGCTGCACGCGGTGCACGTGCGACGAGAAGCTCGCCACGACGACCTTCTTGCGGGCGCGCGTGATGATGTTCTCGAGCACGGGTCCGATGTCGCGCTCGGGCGCGGTGAAGCCCGGCACGTCGGCGTTGGTCGAGTCCGGCAGGAACAGGTCGACGCCCTGCTCCCCCAGGCGTGCGAAGGCACGGAGGTCGGTGATGCGGTCGTCCAGCGGGAGCTGGTCCATCTTGAAGTCGCCCGTGTGCAGGACACGACCGGCGGGGGTCGTGATCGCGACGGCGAGGGCGTCCGGGATGGAGTGGTTGACGGCCACGAACTCGAGGTGGAACGGGCCGAGCTGCTCGGTCTGGTCCTCGGCCACGACGAGCGTGTACGGCTTGATCCGGTGTTCCTTGAGCTTCGCCTCGACGAGGGCCAGGGTCAGCGTGGAGCCGATCAGCGGGATGTCGTCGCGGAGCTTCAGCAGGTACGGGACGGCGCCGATGTGGTCCTCGTGGCCGTGCGTGAGCACGACGCCGAGGACGTCGTCGAGGCGGTCCCGGATCGGCGCGAAGTCCGGCAGGATCAGGTCGACCCCGGGCTGGTGCTCCTCGGGGAAGAGCACGCCGGCGTCGACGATGAGCAGCTTGCCCTCGTACTCGTACACGGTCATGTTGCGACCGATCTCGCCGAGTCCCCCGACGGGGATGACGCGGAGGGTGCCGGCTTCGAGCGGCTGCGGTTCGGAGATCTGTGTGGGCATTCGGTCCTACGGATTCGGGCGACGCGCGTCCTGCGCGCCGCGTGTTCGCTAGCGGGTGGTGCCTGGCACCTTCGGAAGAGCACCGCCGGCCGCTGCGTTGCGGTCGGGGCGGAAGTTGGAGAAGTCGGCGCCCGGGATGTCCCGGACGGCTTCGAGCGAGGTCTCGATGGCGTACGCCTCGGAGTCCTCGGGGCCGACGAGCGGCAACCGGACGCGCGGGCTGCCGATGCGGCCGAGCCCGTGCAGGATGTACTTCGCCGCCACGGTACCCGGCACGTGCGTCATCACGGCACGGACGAGGGGTTCGACGCGCTTGTGCTCGGCGGTCGCGGTGGCCAGGTCGCCCCGGTTCACGGCGTCGACGATGGTGCGGTACGGCGTCGACGTGATGTTCGCCGTGACGCCGATGAGTCCCGTCGCGCCGATCGACAGGTGCGGGAGCACGTTCGTGTCGTCGCCCGAGAAGTACATGAGGTCGGTGTTGTTGAGCACCCGGGACACCTCGGCGAAGTCGCCCTTGGCGTCCTTCACCGCGAGGATGTTCGGGTGGTGCGAGGCCCGCACGATCGTCTCGTACGTGATCGGGATGCCCGTGCGACCGGGGATGTCGTACAGGATCACCGGCAGGTCGGTCGCGTCGGCGATCATCCGGAAGTGGGTGAGCACACCGGACTGCGTCGGCTTGTTGTAGTACGGCGTGACGATCATCACACCGTCGGCGCCGGCCTTCTCGCTCTGCTTGTAGAGGTGGATCGCGTGTGCGGTCTCGTTCGACCCGCCACCGGTGATGATCTTCGCGCGCCCCGCAGCGACGGACTTGCCGACCTCGACCAGCCGGAGCTTCTCGGGGTCGGTCAGCGTGCTCGTCTCACCGGTCGTGCCGGTGACCACGATGCCGTCGGCGCCGGCGGTGATGCAGTCGTCGATGTGCTGCTCGACACCGGGCCAGTCGACCTCGCCGTCGGCCGTGAACGGGGTCACGAGGGCGACGAGGACCTGACCGAAGGGATTCTCACGCGGGGACACGGGCACCAGCGTACCGGGGATGCGCGCGAGGGCTGCCGTCCGCGTGGACGGTGCGGCCCAGGAGGCGCGGCTCGACCCCGCCCCGCACGCTGCGGCCGCGCGGCGCGTGGCCGGCCGGCGCTGGCGCGGCGCGCCCGCCGCGGCCGCCGCGGCCGCCGCGTTCGCGGGGTTCGCACAACGGAAGTCACGGGGAACCGCGGAAAGGCGTGGCGCGACGTGTCTTTGGTTGTGCGGCGCCCGCGGCGGCGGCGCTACGCGCGCCGGCGCCACTCGAGGAAGCGGTAGCGCGTCCCGTCGACGCGCGACTCCTGCCACGGCCCCTCGTCGACGAGCGACCACCCGGCCGCCCCGGCGAGCGTCGGCGCCACGGTGTCCCCCGGCACCTCGACGTCGATCACCGTCTCGGAGACCCGGTCGGCGAAGGGCACCCCCGCCGCGTACACGTGCCCGCCGCCGATGATCCACACGGGCTCGTCGGTGTCCAGCGCGGTCGCCAGGTCGTGCACGACCTCGGCCCCGTCGGCCGTCCACGAGCCGTCACGCGTCAGCACGACGTTCCGCCGCCCGGGCAGCGGCCGGAAGCGCTCCGGCAACGACTCCCACGTGCGGCGCCCCATCACGACGGTCGCGTCGCCGGTGACCTGCCGGAAGTGCGCGAGGTCCTCGGGCACGTGCCACGGCATCCCGCCGTCGGCCCCGATCACGCCGTTCGTCGAGCGCGCCCAGACCATCCCGACACCACGGACGGGTTCGGTCCACGAGGACGACATCAGACGGCGACCGTGGCCTTGATCGCCGGGTGGTGGTGGTAGCCGACGACCGTGAAGTCCTCGTACTCGTAGTCGTCGATCGAGTCGCGCGGCGCGAGCTCGAGCGTGGGGAGCGCGTACGCCGTCCGGGACAGCTGCTCCTCCACCTGCTCGACGTGGTTGTCGTAGACGTGGCAGTCGCCGCCGGTCCACACGAACTCGCCGACCTCGAGCCCGGTCTGCGCCGCGATCATGTGGGTGAGCAGCGCGTACGAGGCGATGTTGAACGGGACGCCGAGGAACATGTCCGCGCTCCGCTGGTAGAGCTGGCACGAGAGCTTGCCGTCGTTGACGTAGAACTGGAAGAACGCGTGGCACGGGGCGAGCGCCATCTCGGGGATGTCGGCGACGTTCCACGCCGAGACGATCAGGCGGCGGCTGTCCGGGTTCGTCGTGATCTGCTCGATGACCTGGGCGATCTGGTCGACGTGCTCCCCCGACGGCGTCGGCCACGAGCGCCACTGCACGCCGTACACCGGGCCGAGGTCGCCGTCCTCGTCCGCCCACTCGTTCCAGATCCGGACGCCGTGCTCCTGCAGCCAGCGGGCGTTGCCGTCGCCGCGCAGGAACCAGAGCAGCTCGTAGGCGACGGACTTGAAGTGCACCCGCTTCGTCGTGACGAGCGGGAAGCCCTTCGACAGGTCGTACCGGAGCTGTGCGCCGAACAGGCTGCGGGTCCCCGTCCCGGTGCGGTCGCCCTTCGGAGTCCCTTCGGTGAGGACACGCCGCAGCAGGTCCTCGTAGGGGGTCGCGACGGTGGGGTCGGGCTGCACGGTCTCGCTGTCGGTCACGACCACGAGCCTACGACGAGCCGGAGACATCCACGGGCAGTTGAGTAGCGTGAGCGACATGACGACAGCGCCGCTCTCGATCCTGCTCGCCGGTGCGTCCGGCTTCATCGGTACGCCCCTCGTCCACGCCCTGCGCGAGGCCGGGCACCACGTCACCACCCTCGTCCGACGCGAGCCGCGCACGGCGAGCGAGTTCCGCTGGTCCCCGGGCACCCGGAAGCTCGACCCGGCGATCCTCGACGGCGCCGACGTCGTGATCAACCTCGCCGGCGCGAACATCGGCAAGCTCCCCTGGACCGAGACCTACAAGCAGGAGATCCTGCAGTCGCGGGTGTCCGCCACCGAGACCCTCGTCGAGGCCATGCGCCACGCGACGAACCCGCCGCCGCTGTTCCTCTCTGGCTCGGCCTCGGGGGTCTACGGCGACCGCCCGGCCGACGTCCTGCAGGACGACGCGGCCGCCGGCACCGGCTTCCTCGCCGAGGTCTGCACCGCGTGGGAGGCCGCCGCGAACGCCGCTCCCGAGGGCGTCCGCGTCGTGACGCTCCGCACCGGCATCGTCGTCGGGAAGGGCGGCGGCGCGCTCGCACCGCTCGTCCCGCTCACGAAGACCGGGCTCGGCGGCCGCCTCGGCACCGGTGGGCAGCACTGGCCGTGGATCGCCCTCGAGGACGAGGTGGGCGCGATCGTGCACCTCGCGACGAGCCCCGACGCCTCGGACGTCGTCGGGCCGGTGAACCTCGCCGGCCCCGAGGCCGCCGTCGCCGACCGCATCACCAAGCGCGTCGCCGAGGACCTGCACCGGCCCTACCTCTTCCGGATCCCGGAGTTCGCGCTCCGGCTGCTCCTGCAGCAGGCGGCCGACGAGATGCTCCTGTCGAGCCAGCAGATGGTGCCGACGAAGCTGCTCGAGTCCGGCTACGCGTTCCGGTACCAGCGCGCCGAGGACGCGGTCGACGCCGCGTTCTGACGCGACCGGCTGTGTGCCAGGAGGCGCGGTGCGGGCCCGCACCGCGCCTCCTGTCAGGACACGCGTGCCCTGGTGAGCGCTTCGCGCATCGCGGCCCGCGCCCGCTTGCGGTCACCCGCGGCGTCGTAGACGACGCCGAGTCGGTACCACCCGCGCCAGTCCGCCGGGTCGGACTCGACCGCGGCCTTGTACTCGGGGAAGAGCTCGTCGGCGGCCTCGCGCGTGGGACGCCCCGAGGGACGGACCGGGACGACGTCCGAGGGAGCGCCGCCCTCCTGCTCGAGCCGGGCGCCGAGCCGGGTGATGCGCAGGCCGAAGCGGAACTCGAGCACGAGCAGCAGCGCACCGATCGCCGCGACGACGAAGAGCGCGACGCCGATGCCGATGCCGATCGGGATGCCCGTCGCGATGAACGCCACGGCACGCTGCCCGACGAGCACGATGTACAGCGCCAGCAGCACCGCCATGAGCGCCGCGCCCCAGAAGGGCGAACGGAGGGACCGGGTCAGGCGCACGACGGTCAGCCGATGCCGAGGACGCTGCCGAGGCCGACCGTGAGGCCGCGCATCGACCCCACGGCGGACAGGGCTGCACGGATGCCGGCGACGTAGGCGACGTCGTCGTTCGTGTCGTGCCGGATGGTCAGGGTCTCGCCGGGGCCGCTCAGCACCACGTCCTGCACGGCCTTGACGCCCGGCAGACGGAGCGAGTGGATCGGGACGCTCGCGACCTGCTGCCCCCGCGCGCGCTGGTCGACGTGGGGTGCGTCGACCGGGCCGACCTCGCGCCGGGCGTCGGCGATGAGCTCGGCCGTGCGGACGGCGGTGCCCGACGGGGAGTCGATCTTGCCGGCGTGGTGCGTCTCGACGATCTCGACCGAGGGGAACCAGGGGGCGGCGATCGTCGCCAGGTGGGTGCCGAGCACGGACCCGATCGAGAAGTTCGGGACCACGAAGACGCCCTGCTCCGGACGCGACTCGAGGCCCGCGCGGAGCGTCGCGAGTCGGTCGCCGGACCACCCGGACGTGCCGACGAGCACGTTCGCGCCGCTCACGAGGGCGTTGTCGACGATCGCGGGGCTGAGCGCCGGGACGGTCACGTCCACCACGATCGCCGCGCCGCCGAACACGTCGGGACCGGCCTCGTGCGCCCCGTCCTTCGAGGACAGGCTCGCGACGAGCTCGAAGTCGGGCAGTTCCTCGACCACGGCGGCCACGAGGCCCCCGAGACGACCGGTGGCGCCGACGACGGCGACGGGAGTGACCATGTCCACCATCCTAGGATCGACGCATGACGCTCGAGGTCAGGACCGTGCCGGCAGACATCCCCGAGGTCGACGCCCTGCTCGACGCGTACCTCGACGAGCGCGAGGCCACGTTCCCGAGCGCGCAGGGGTCGTACTCGCGGAAGCGCACCCCGGCGGCCGAGTTCACGCCGCCGGTCGGCACCTTCGTCGTCGCGTACGACGGAGGTCGCGCGGTCGGGTGCGGCGGCCTCCGCCGGATCCCCGACGACGGCGACGACGTCCGGTTCGAGGTGAAGCACGTCTTCGTGACTCCGGAAGGACGCCGACGCGGCGTGGCGACGGCGGTCATGGACGCGCTCGAGGCACGCGGTGCGCAGCTCGGCGCGACGGCGATCGTGCTCGACACGAACGACTCCCTCGTCGCCGCCGGTGCGATGTACCGCGGTCGGGGCTACGAGCGTGTACCGGCGTTCAACGAGAACCCGAACGCGACCGCCTGGTACCGCAAGCCGGTGCGCTGAGGCGATCCGCGCCTCCGCTCCGAACGGCAGGCATGGTCCTGCTCCTCCGTGCCCTCGACTCCCCGACCCGCCTGCCGTTCCTCTCGATCTCGCTCGTCCGGGTCGCGCTCGGACTGTTCTTCGCCGCGTCCGGGTGGAACAAGACCGTGACCGCTCCGGGTCGCGCGGCGATGGCGGAGACGATCCGTTCGATCGGCGCGCCGGTGCCCGACGTCACGGCTACCGTGGTCGCGGGCTGCGAGCTCGTCTTCGGCGTGCTGCTCGCCGTCGGCCTCGTGACGCGGGCGGCTGCGGCCGTCCTCGCCGTGATCAGCACGGTCGCGCTCACGACCGTGGCGGTCCACCAGCTCGGGCCGGCGGACGCAGTGACCTGGTTCAGCGACCTGCTGTACCTGCCCGAGGTGCTGTACCTGCTCCTCGCGGTGGTGCTGGTCGCGCTCGGCGGTGGGCCGTTCGGGCTGGACCGGGTGCTCCGAGCGCGGGTCGCCGCACTCCGGGTGCGCAGGGCCCGTCAGACGGGCTGACCGACCGGCAGGCCCGTCCTGAGCTCGACGGGCAGGTGCGCCAGGTCGTTGAGCGCGACGACCTCGGCCGGCTTGGCCGAGCGGATCCGGATGATCGTCAACGCCGTGTGCGCCACGTTCGTCCCCATCCAGCGCCACTCGGGTGCCTGGAACGCCTCGCGCACGAACCAGCCGATGACGGCGTTGTGCGTGATGAGGAGGTCGTGCCGGTCTTCGCGGGCAGGGGTGAACCACTCCGCCACCGCATCGCCCATCTGGGCCTGCCCGGCGACGATCTCCTCTTCCGTGATGCCGCCGTACCACCCCTGGTAGGCGTGCGGCATGTCCGGCGTCGGACCCGACGGGATGCAGTCGAAGAGCAGGGTCGACGGCTCGGGCTCGATCGCCGGGAGCCGCTGCGACAGGAACGACGCGGTCTCGCTCGGCGCTTCGAGCGGCGAGTGGTAGACGCCGTCGAACGGCACGCCCCCGAGACGGTCCGCGACGAGCATCGCCTGCCGCTTGCCGCGCTCGGACAGCTTGCCGTCCCGCAGCCCGTGTTCGGCGTCCTGGTGTTCGCCGTGCCGGACGAGGTAGAGGTAGTGCGACATGTCGGTGCTCAACCGCCGATCCCGATCGCGGCCGCGAGCTCGTCCTGTTGCACCGCCCCGACCACCGAGGTGATCGTGGGCCGGGTCAGGAGGTCGCGGGCCAGGTCGAGGACGTCGTCGGTGGTGACCCGGTCCACGCGCTCGAGGGCGGTGGCCAGGTCGGTGAACTCCCCCGTGCCGAGCTCGGACCGGCCGAGTCGGGTCATCCGGGCGTCGGAGTCCTCGAGCGAGAGCGTGAGCGCCCCCTCGATCTGCCCCTTCGCGCGGCGGAGCTCGTCGCTGGTGATCCCGTCGTCGACCATCCGGCGGAACTCCGCGTCGACGATCTCGACGACCCCGGCGACGTTGTCGGGGGCGCACCCGGCGTAGACGCCGAAGGCACCGTTGTCGAGGTACGCGGGCGCGAAGGAGCTCACCGCGTAGGCGAGTCCGCGGCGCTCGCGCACCTCTTGGAAGAGTCGGGAGCTCATGCCGCCGCCGAGCACGGCGTTGAGCACGCTGAGGACCGGCCGCCGTTCGTCGCGGAGGTCGAGGCCCTGCGACCCGCGGAGCATCGAGACCTGTTCGGTCGGACGGTGCACGACCGAGAGCTTGGGGATCGCCGGGTCCGCCACCGGCTGCGGCGTGCGCCGTGCCAGCGGAGCAGCGTTCGGGGCGCCCTGGAACACGGCCTCGACGAGCTCGCAGAAGCGGTCGTGGTCGATCGCCCCGGCGGCGGTGACGACGATGCCGTTCGGCGCGTAGTGCTCGCGGTAGTGGGCGAGGACCTCGTCCCGCTGCACGGCACGGATGCTCTCCGGCGTGCCGCCGATCGGCCGGCCGAGGGCGTGCCCGTCGAAGGCCGCGGCGAAGAACGCCTCGCCGGCGACGTCGGCCGGGTCGTCCGCCGCCATCGCCAGCTCTTCGAGGATGACCCCGCGCTCGATGTCGAACGCCGCGTCGTCGAGGACGGAGCCGGTGACCATGTCCCCGATGACCGAGACGGCCATCGGGACGTCGGCGTCACGGACCCGTGCGTAGTAGCACGTGTACTCCTTGGCGGTGGCGGCGTTGTGCTCGCCACCGACGGAGTCGAACGAGATCGCGATGTCGAGGGCCGACCGGGTCCGGGTGCCCTTGAACAACAGGTGTTCGAGGAAGTGCGTCGAGCCGTACTGGCCGTCGCGTTCGTCGCGGGAGCCGACCCCGACCCAGAAGCCGAGGCTCGTCGAACTCGCTCCGGGCATGGCCTCGGTCAGGACCCGCACGCCGGACGGGAGGACGGTTCGGCGGACGAAGGCGCCCCCGGACGTCAGGAACGACGTGTCCGGGGCCTCGAGCGGCAACGGCACTGGGTGGTTCATCGCAGACGAGCCTACTGACCCCGGAGCGCCCGTCGCCCAGTTTCCACAGCCGCTCACGGTGTCACTCGAAGTGGGGTACAGATAAGGAGGATAGAAAGACTCGTCTGTCTGTCCTCCTTGTGGTACAGTTCTCGTACCGGATCGGAAGCCCCCCTATATTCCGATCCGGTGGCTCGGGACATCAGTCCTCACGCGGCACGAGTCCCCCCGCTCCGCCGCGGAGCCGATGAGCCCAAGGAGAGCCACGCTGTGACGGTCGATTCCCCCCAACCGACCGTCCAGCGTCTCCCTGGCCCGAGCACGAACCTCGCGTCGCCGGACGGGTCGAGCGTCCCCCCGGCTCCCCGTTCCGGCGGCGCGAAGGTCCGGATCCTCGAGACCGCCACGCGGCTCTTCTACGAAGAGGGCATCCACGGCGTCGGCGTCGACCGTCTCATCTCCGAGGCGAGCGTCACGAAGGCGACGTTCTACAAGCACTACGGGTCGAAGGACAACCTGATCCTGGCCTACATCCGGACGCAGCACGAACGCGTGCAGCAGCGGATGGAACAGCTCATCGCCGATGCCGGCTCGCCCGAGGCAGCCGTCCGGGCCTGGGTCACGGCCCTCGCCGACGAGGTCAACGACCCCGAGTTCCGCGGCTGCGCGTTCCTCAACGCCGCCGCCGAGTACCACGACCCTCGCGACCCCGTGCGCGAGGTCGTCGCGATGCACCGCGACTGGTACACCGAGCGACTGGCCGACCTGCTGCAGGAGTCCGGCCACACCCTGCCGGGCGACGGTGCGGACGAGCTCATGCTCGCACGCGACGGCGCCATGTCCGGCGCGTACGCCGGTGACGCGATCGCGGCGACGGCGGCCCTCGGACGCGTCGTCGAGCGCGTGCTCGCCGCCTGACGACGCACGTCGCGTCGACGAACGCGACCGTCTGTCGGCCTGGAGGCACGGGTCGGCCCCGCACCGCGCCTCCCGTCCGCCGGTGGGCACCGAGCGACATCCGAGCACGCGGGTGTTGGCTGGGGACATGGCCAACGACCCCAACTGGAACCTCCCCGAGGTCCCGACCTTCACCCTGACCAGCCCCGACTTCACCGACGGCGGCGTGCTCCCGACGTCCGCCCGCGGCACCGACGCCGGCGGCGAGGACCGCTCCCCCGCGCTCGAGTGGTCCGGCGCTCCGGAGGGCACGCAGAGCTTCGTGCTCACGGTGTACGACCCCGATGCCCCGACGGGGTCCGGGTTCTGGCACTGGAGCCTCACGGACGTCCCGGCGTCGGCGACCTCGCTGCCGGCCGGTGCCGGGACCGACGACGCGCTGCTCCCCGCCGAGGCGCTGCGCCGCCGCAACGAGTTCGGCACGGACACGTTCCTCGGCGCGGCACCGCCCGCCGGGCACGGGCCGCACCGGTACTTCTTCACGCTGAGCGCGCTCGACGTGCCCGTCCTCGAAGCGCCCGCGGACGCGACGCCCGCGGTGGTCGGCTTCGTGCTCCGCGAGCACCTGCTCGGCCGCGCGCAGCTCGTCGGCACCCAGGAGACCCCCGCCGCGTAGTCCCGCAACGGCGAACGGCCGCCGCCCCGGAAGGGACGGCGGCCGTTCGTGCGTCAGGACGCGGGAGGGATCAGCCCTCGGCCGGGGCCTCGGCGTGGGACTCGTGTCCCTTGCCGCCCTCGGTGTCCACCTCGTCGGCGACGACCGGCGCGAGCGACAGCTTGCCGCGGTCGTCCACCTTGGTGACCTCGACCAGGATCTTCTGGCCGACGCCGAGGACGTCCTCGACGTTCTCCACACGCTTGCCACCGGCGAGCTTGCGCACCTCGGAGACGTGGAGCAGACCGTCGCGGCCCGGGAGCAGCGACACGAACGCACCGAACGTGGCGATCTTGACGACCGTGCCGAGGAACTGGTCCCCGATCTCCGGGTTCGTCGGGTTCGCGATCGCGTTGACCTGGGCGCGAGCGGCCTCGGCCGACGGACCGTCGACGGCGCCGATGTACACGGTGCCGTCGTCCTCGATCGAGATGTCGGCGCCGGTCTCGTCCTGGATGCCGTTGATCGTCTTGCCCTTCGGGCCGATCAGCTCGCCGATCTTGTCGACGGGGATCTGCACCGAGATGACACGAGGAGCGGTGTCCGCCATCTCGTCGGGGGCGTCGATCGCCTCGTTCAGCACGCCGAGGATGGCCGAGCGGGCCTCCTTGGCCTGCTTGAGCGCGGCGTCGAGGACGGACGAGGGGATGCCGTCGAGCTTCGTGTCCAGCTGGATGGCCGTGACGAAGTCCGAGGTGCCGGCGACCTTGAAGTCCATGTCGCCGAGCGCGTCCTCGGCACCGAGGATGTCGGTCAGCGCCGCGTAGCGGGTCTGGCCGTCGACGGTGTCGGAGACGAGGCCCATCGCGATGCCCGCGACCGGGGCCTTGAGGGGCACACCGGCGTTGAGGAGCGACAGGGTCGAGGCGCAGACGGAACCCATCGACGTCGAACCGTTGGAGCCGAGGGCCTCGGACACCTGACGGATGGCGTAGGGGAACTCCTCGCGCGACGGCAGCACCGGCACGAGGGCGCGCTCGGCGAGGAAGCCGTGCCCGATCTCGCGACGCTTCGGCGAACCGACACGACCGGTCTCACCCGTCGAGTACGGCGGGAAGTTGTAGTGGTGCAGGTAGCGCTTCTTCGTGACGGGCGACAGCGAGTCGATCTGCTGCTCCATCTTGAGCATGTTCAGCGTGGTGACGCCCAGGATCTGGGTCTCGCCGCGCTGGAAGATCGCCGAACCGTGGACGCGCGGGATCACGGCGACCTCGGCGTCGAGCGGACGGATGTCGGCGAGGCCGCGACCGTCCATGCGGACCTGCTCGGTCAGGATCCGGCCGCGGACGACCTTCTTCGTGACCGACTTGTAGGCACCGCTGACCTGGCCGTTGGCGCTCTCGGGGAGCTCGCCGGCCGTCACCTTGGCGGCGATGGCCTCCTTGACACGGGCCTTCAGGGCGTCGTCGGCGTCCTGACGCTCGAGCTTGCCGGCGATCTTGTAGACGTCGCCGAGCTCGGACAGGGCGATGGCCTCGACCGCGTCGTAGACCTCGGGGGCGTACGGCGGGAAGACCGGGTAGTCCTGGATCTCCTTGGCCGACTGGGCGGCCATCTTCGCCTGCGCCTCGACGAGCTGCTTGAGGAACGGCTTCGCCGCCTCGAGCCCCTGCGCGACGACGGCCTCGTCGGGCTTGGTCGCGCCGCCCTGGATGAGGTCCCAGCTGTGCTCGGTGGCCTCGGCCTCGACCATCATGATGGCGACGTCCTCGTTGCCGGCCTCGTCCGTGACGACACGTCCCGCGACGGTGAGGTCGAAGACGGCCTCGGCGAGCTGCGACGCCTTCGGGAACGCGACCCACTGGTCACCGATGAGCGCGAGGCGCACACCGGCGATCGGGCCGGAGAACGGCAGACCGGAGATCTGCGTCGACGCGGACGCCGCGTTGATCGCGAGCGCGTCGTAGAACTCGTCCGGAGCGATGCTCAGGACGGTGATGACGATCTGGACCTCGTTGCGGAGGCCGTCGACGAACGACGGGCGCAGCGGCCGGTCGATCAGGCGGCAGACGAGGATCGCCTCGGTGCTGGGACGGCCTTCACGACGGAAGAACGAACCGGGGATCTTGCCGGCGGCGTACGAGCGCTCCTCGACGTCGACGGTCAGCGGGAAGAAGTCGAACCCTTCACGCGGGTGCTTGCCGGCGCTGGTGGCCGAGAGGAGCATGGTGTCCTCGTCGAGGTACGCGGCGACCGCGCCCTGCGCCTGCTGTGCGAGCCGACCGGTCTCGAACCGGACGGTGCGCTTGCCGTACTTGCCGTTGTCGAGAACGGCCTCGGCGAACTTGATCTCGGGACCCTCCAAAAGGGTGCCTCCTTGATGTGTTCGGCAGGCTGGGGCCACGGCACCCGATGGTGCGTGCGCGCCGAAGGGATCGGGACGCATGTCTGGCCAGCAGTAGAAGCACTCGGGAAACCGTCCGGCCCGCGAGCCACCACCGATGACCAGCTCCGTGCCCGGCCTGCGCAGTGTTTGTCGTAACGCCCGGGGAAACGGTCCCTGGACGTGATGGACTTTACCAGTCCTCAGGGATTCGGCGGCGAGGCTCACGGCGAACCGGAGTGTCCTCGCTAGCCTGCTGCCATGCGCCTCACCCCCTCCCGGGGCTGGTTCGTCGCGGCCGCAGTGGTCGTCGGCGCGCTCGTCGCCCCCGTCGTCACCGCTGTCCCGGCGAACGCGACGGAGTACCCGAGCTGGCAGGACGTCGAGCACGCGAAGGGCAACGAGCAGACCAAGAAGGCCGAGGTCGCCAGGGTCCAGGCGGCGCTGGAGTCCGCCCAGCAGGCCGCAGCCGTGAAGTCGCAGGCCGCGCTCGTGGCGTCCCAACGTGCGGACGCGGCCGAGTCGGCACTGGCGTCGGCCACCCAGGCCGCCACGAGCCTCCAGACCCAGGCGGACCAGGCGGCGAAGACCGCGGACCGCGCCCAACAGCGCGCCGGCCAGCTCGCCGCGAACCTCTACCGCGACGGCAGCTCGAGCCAGATGACCACGCGCATCGCGACGGCGAAGGACCCCTCCCAGCTGCTGTACCAGCTCGGCGCGCTCGACCAGCTGTCGTCGACGTGGGCCGGCGTGATGGACGACGCCTCGGTCGCCGCGAGGACCGCGTCCTCGCTGCACGACCAGGCCACCCGTGCCGAGGACGAACGCGCCGACCTGGCCGACGCCGCCGAGACGAAGGCGAGCGCGGCGAAGGACGCCGAGGCCGCCGCCGACGCCGCGGTCGACGACACGCAGCAGCACAGCGACGAGCTGTACGCCCAGCTGGCGTCGCTCAAGGACACCACCGCGAAGACCGAGCAGCGGTACCAGCTCGGTGTGCAGGTCGCGGCGCAGAAGGCCGAACAGCAGCGGAAGCGCGAGGAGGCCGCCGCGGCGGCAGCAGCCGACGCGGCACCGAGCCCCGCCGTCCCGTCGACGAGCGGCGGCGGTTCGTCCTACCCGAGCACGGGCGGCGTCGTGGTCGATCCGGCGGGTGCCCAGGCCTACGCCCGCAGCGCCATCGGGTCGTACGGGTGGGGGTCGGACCAGTTCTCGTGCCTGGTGTCCCTGTGGACGCAGGAGTCCGGCTGGCGTGCGAACGCCCTGAACGTCTCGAGCGGGGCGTACGGCATCCCCCAGTCGCTGCCGGCGGAGAAGATGTCCGTCGCCGGCGCGGACTGGCGGACGAACGCGGCGACCCAGATCAACTGGGGCCTCGCCTACATCCACGACGCCTACGGCTCGCCGTGCGGGGCGTGGAACCACGAGATGAGCGTCAACCCGCACTGGTACTGATCAGCCGTCGTCGGCGGGCCAGCCCCCGATCCGGACGACGGTGCCGTCCGCAGCGACCAGGCGTGCCGCGCGACCGCTCCGCCGGAGCATCTCGGTGGCACCGCGTCCACGGACGACCGCGGCGGTCGTCATCGTGTTCGCCGTGACGCACGACGGCGCGACGACGGTCACCGAGCGCCAGACCGGTTCGGCCGGCAGCCCCCACCGCGGGTCGAGGATGTGGTGCCGGGCGTGGCCGTCCTGCTCCCACCGCCGCTTCCGGGTGCTCGAGGTCGCGACGGACCAGCCGGAGGCGATCCGCACCTGGTCGGCGGGGTCGTCGTCGAGGTCCTGCACCCGGACCTGCCAGCCGCCGGACGGGTCGGGCCCGGCGGTCGCGACGTCCCCGCCGAGCGAGACGAGCGCGCCGATGCCGAGGCGGGCGGTGATGCTCGCCGCGGCCATGTCGGCGGCGGCGGCCTTGGCGGTGGCACCGAGGTCGAGCGTGACGCCCTCGGGCACGCGCAGGAAGGTGCCGGACAGCAGGACCCGCTGCCACGCCGGGCGGCCGTCGAGCGCTCGGGCCACGGCCTCGGGCGTCGGAACGGGTGGGGCGTCGGCGAACGCGGCGTCGTAGCCCAGCGACGCCATGCGGGCGCCGAGGGTCGGGTCGACGTCGCCGTCGGAGGCACGTGCGGCGTCGAGCGCGTGGTGCACGAGTGCGGCGAGGAGCGGGGAGACCTCGGCGCCGCGCACCAGGTCGGCGGCGCGGGCGACGAGCTCGGAGTCGCTGCGGAAGCGGCTGCACGCCGCGTCGACGGCGGCGGTGACCTCGACGACGCACGCCCGTGCGGCGGCGAGGTGGCGGCGGTCACGGTGGTCGAGGACGACGCGGGCGGTGGTGGTCCAGAGGTCCCACTCGGCTGCGGCACGCACGGTCACGATCCCGTCGTGGTCGCGTCCGAGGAGCCGGAGCCACCGGTCGTGCCCTGGCTCACGCCCTGGTCGGACGAGGTCCCGGAGTCGGTCGCGGTCCCGGCGTCGGACGAGGTCCCGGAGTCCGTCGAGGTCCCGGAGTCCGTCGAGGTCCCGGCGTCACTCGTCGACGAGTCGGCCGAGCCCGTCGTGGCCTGCTCGTGCCCGAACCACACCCCGGCCCCGGTCAGCGCCGCGACCACGAGCCCGCCCACGCTGACGAGCGCACTCGTCGTCCAGCCGGGTCGCCGGCCGTTGCCCCTGGTGTCCATCGGTCCTCCTCGTCGTCACGATCCGTCGTCACGACGAGGTTCCCGAGCCCACCGATGAGTGGGCCGGGCGGGGGCTGCACCCCCGCCCGGCGACCCCTGTGGCCGGCCTAAGAGCGCACGGCCGAGTGGCCGAGCCCACCGAGCAGGGACGCGAAGTCCGCCGTCTCGGGGAGCGCGTCGGCTTCCTGCGGGGTCCGACGGGAGGCGCGGATCGCCCAGGCAAGGTCCTCACCGGCCCGGCGGATGCGGCCGTCCAGTGCGGCCGAGTCGCCCTCGCTCCCCCAGTCGTCGGTGGCGGCGAACACACCGGTCGGGACGACCGCGGCGCGGAGGTACGCGAACACCGGACGCAGCGCGTGCTCGATCGCGAGCGAGTGTCGTGCGGTGCCGCCGGTGGCTCCGAGCAGGACCGGCATGTCGGCGAGCGAGTCCTTGTCGAGCACGTCGAGGAACGACTTCGCCAGACCGCTCACGCCGGCGGTGAAGATCGGCGTGACGAACACCACGGCGTCGGCCTCGACGACCGTCGCCATCGCGGCGGACAGCGCCGGTGCGGCGAACCCGGTGAGCATCGCGTCGGTGATCTCGTGCGCCAGCGGACGCAGGTCGACGTGCAGGACGTGCGCCGCGCCTCCTGGCAGGCCGGACGGGCTCGGTGCGGCGAGCGCCGCGATCGTGGCCACGCCCAGGCGGTCGGCGAGCAGGCGGGTGGAGCTGGGCTCGGAGAGCCCGGCGGAGACGACGGCGATGGTGGTCATGGTGAGTCCCGACTTTCGATGCGTTTGCATGAACATTGTACCCAACCGCACGTCCCCCGCAACCATTCCCGGGGGAACGGAGAACGCCCCGGTCCTCGTGTGAGGGCCGGGGCGTTCGGTCAAGCCGTGGGTCGGTCGACTAGCGACGCAGGCCGAGACGCTCGATGAGCGCACGGTAGCGGGCGATGTCGACGTCGGAGAGGTAACCGAGGAGACGGCGACGCTGACCGACCATGAGCAGCAGACCACGACGCGAGTGGTGGTCGTGCTTGTGCTCCTTGAGGTGCTCGTTCAGGTCGTTGATACGACGCGTCAGAACGGCGACCTGGACCTCGGGGGAACCGGTGTCGCCCGGGTGGGTCGCGTACTCTTCGATGATCTCCTGCTTGACCTTCGCGTCAAGTGCCATGCGTAGATCCCCTTTCAGTCCGTTGCGCGGTGCCCGTGCCTGATGCACGAGCGCTCTTTGTCCGCGGCCGTTCGACGGCAACCGCGCAAGACTACCAGATCGCTAGACGGTCCTGGCGCGCAGGCGACGCCGACGCGGTGCCGGCAAGAGACTGCGGACGAGGCCGACGAGCGTCGCGCCGAGCAGACCGCCGAGGCCGTTCGACAGGACGTCGCGCGGATCGGCCACGCGGTAGGGCAGGTAGGTCGCCTGCGCGAACTCGATGCCGGTGGAGAGCACGACCGCGACGACCGCACCGAGGATCCACCACCGGCGCGGGAGCCACAGCGCGGCGAGCATCCCCACGGGCACGAACATCGCGATGTTGGCGAGGAACTCCACGCGGTCGTAGCTGAACCACGTGCCGTGCGGGAGCTGCTGCACCCAGGCGATCGCGTGCAGGACGAGGGAGTTCTGCGCCGCCGAGAAGACCTGCGGGGTCAGCGTCATCCGCCAGATCACCCAGGCGTACGCCGCGGTCAGGGCGAGGAGGAGGAGCTTCCGGAACATCCGGCCAGTCTGGGACACGGTCCTGGCAAGAAGCGGCGGCGACGCTGGGTGAACGCCCGGCGGGACGGGCCGGGCCTGGGCACGCCGGGGTCGCACCTGCGAGCATGGGCGCATGCCGAGTCTCGAGGGAACCCGTGCACGCCGCAGCCCCGGCCGTCGTCAGTGGACGTGGATCGGGCTCGCCGCGGTCGTCGTCGCCGCGCTCGTCGTGACGCTCGTGATGGTGCTCCCCCGCGGCACCGAGCCCACCGGCAGGCAGATCGCCGAGCGGAAGACGGCGTCCGAGGCGTTCCCGGGCGGCCTCGCGGAGCAGCCCGAGGCCGAGAACCAGCCCGGCAAGCGGGAGTCCGAGGCGCGTGCCGACGGCGACGACACCACGGCCCGGAAGATCGCCGTCATCGCGGACGAGCCGATCGCCACCTGGCTGACGAACACCTCGGTGTCGGAGACGCGTCAGACCATCCGGGACGTCGTCCGCAGCGCCGAGCGGCAGCGGAAGACGCCCGTGTTCGTCCTCTACAACGTCCCGGACCGCGACTGCGGCAGCTACTCCAAGGGCGGGACCGCCGCGGACGAGTACCTGCCGTGGGTCCGGTCGGCGGTGCGGGCCATGGCGGGCTCCCGGGCCGTCGTGCTCGTCGAGCCGGACGCCATCGCCCAGATCCAGGTGTGCAAGCGCCTCGAGCAGGACCGCCTGCCCCTGATCCGCAAGGCCGTCGACGAGCTCAGCGGCCACGGCCTCACCGTGTACCTCGACGGCGGGAACGAGAACCGCGTGCCGACGGCGACGATGGCGAAGTGGCTGCGCGAGGCCGGGGTCGACCGGGTGCAGGGCTTCTTCACGAACGTCTCGAACTTCTACCGGGTCGACCAGGAACGCGCCTACGCCGACCGGCTCGCGGACGCGATCGGCGGCGACCCGCACTTCGTCATCGACGTCTCGCGCAACGGTCAGGGCTGGCGCGGCACGTGGTGCAACCCGGACGGCGCCGGCCTCGGCCAGGCCCCGCACGTCACCCGCGGTTCCACCCGGCTCGACGCGCTGCTGTGGGTGAAGACGCCGGGGCTGAGCGACGGCACCTGCAACGGCGGGCCGGCCGCCGGACAGTGGTGGGAGTCGTACGCCCTCGGGCTCGTGGAGAACCGCAAGCAGGACTGACCGCGGTGTCGGTGCCCGGTGGTTGCATGACGCCATGACCCCGACCGACCGCATCCGATCCGTCGTCCCGCCCTACCTGCTCCGCGCCGTCGCCGATGCCCGGGGCTTCCCACGCGCGGCCTCGGCGGCACGGACGGCGCTGGCGTCGCTCGACACCGTCCAGCGTCCGAAGCACGAGCACCGGGTCCGTCCGCAGGGCGTGAGCGGCGCGGTCGACCGGTCGCCGCAGCGGACCATCTCCGACGCGCACGGCAGCACCACGCTTCCGGGCACCCCGGTCCGGCGCGAGGGCGACCCGGACTCCGGCGACCCCGCGGTGGACGAGGCGTACACGGGCCTCGGCGACACCCACGCCTTCTGGCTCGAGGTCTTCGGCCGGGTGTCGATCGACGGCGCAGGCCTCCCCCTCGACGCCACGGTGCACTACGGGCAGGACTACGACAACGCCTACTGGGACGGCAGCCGGATGGTGTTCGGCGACGGCGACGGCGAGGTCTTCAACCGCTTCACGATCGCGGTCGACGTCATCGGCCACGAACTCGCGCACGGCGTGACCCAGTACACCGCCGACCTCACGTACGAGGGGCAGTCCGGGGCGCTGAACGAGTCGATCAGCGACGTCTTCGGCTCGCTCGTCGCCCAGTACGCCCGTCGCCAGAGCGCCGACCAGGCGTCGTGGCTCATCGGCGAGGGGCTCTTCACCCCGGCCGTGCACGGCGTCGCACTGCGGTCGATGCAGGCCCCCGGCACCGCCTACGACGACCCGGTGCTCGGCAAGGACCCGCAGCCGGCGACGATGGCCGGGTACGTCGACACCACCGAGGACTCCGGCGGCGTGCACACGAACTCCGGCATCCCGAACCACGCCTTCTACCTGGCCGCCACGGCGATCGGCGGCAACGCGTGGGAAGGCGCCGGAGCCGTCTGGTGGGACGCCCTCACGTCCGACGCCGTCACCGCCTCGATCGACTTCGCCGGGTTCGCCACCGTCACCGTCGACGCCGCCCGCACGCGCTTCGGGGACGGGTCGGCGCAGCACACCGCGGTGCAGGACGCCTGGCGCACGGTCGGCGTGCTCGACTGAGCCGGGCTGCCGGCGTACCGTCGGGGGCATGCACATCGACGTCCGCCGCAGTGGGGGCATCGCCGGCACCACCCGGGGTTGGCGCGTCGACACCGACGCCTGCGACGACCCGGGCGGGTGGTCAGCGCTCGTCGGTGCCCTGCCCCGCGACGCCCCGAGTGCCCCTGCGGCTGGCGTCCGCGACGACTTCACGTGGACGATCACCGTCGAACGGACGACGGTCACGATCCCCGGCACCCGCCTCGACGGCCCGTGGGCGGCGCTGGTGACGCGCGTGCGGGCCGAGGGCACCCCGACCTGACGGACGTGCGCCGCGCCTCCCGTGCGCCCGCGCGTGCGCCCGCGCGCTCGCGCGCTCGCTTCGTGAGCAAAAACGGTCGGGTCGCCCGCGCGCACCCGACCATTCCTGCTCACGAAGTGACGCGCGCCGCGCTCACG